>JAICJP010000001.1 GCA_025928375.1 Candidatus Sulfotelmatobacter sp. | reverse complement strand
GCGCCTGCAACCGACAGCAGAACCAGAGTGAACGAAGTTCGCGCCATCGATTTGGTGTACAGCCCACCGATCGTCTTGTTATAGGCAAGCGGCAGATCATGATTCACTGACCACACTGCACGTTCGCTATCGCTGAAGAATGACGCAGACCCGGCGCGCGGCGTGCGAATTACATAGTGTACATACCGGCGCACGAGTTCTTTTTGCGTGGCGAAATTGTCTTGGAACAGCCCCCAATAAACCGCAGTGGGCGGATCCTGATTTACGCCGTTATCGTACACATCACCAGCCACCCCAATGACTTCGTGCCAGAAATCGTTCAAGCCGACGTGTACCAGTTTCCCGATAGCAGCGGCCGACGAGCCCCAGTACTTGCGAGCAAGATTTTCCGAGACAATGACGACTGGACGTTTCTCAAGCTCTTCCTGCCAGGTCATGTCTCGTCCCGCGATCAACGGGATGCCCATGGTCTTAAAGAAACCCGGCGATACGAACTTTTCCATGCTCAAGGGTGGAAGCTCGCGTTCTTTATAAGTGCGGTCGCTGGCATAAATAGGATCAAGAGGATGGTCCTGGATCATCGGCAGGCTTGATGAAATGGCAACTGAACTCACTCCGGGGACAGCGGCGAGTTGGTTCAAGATGGCCTGCTGCATGCGCAAAACATCGATCCGGCTTGTGTCAGGAACCTGCGACGTGGGAATAAAGATGTCGAACGATGCGATGGTATTCGGATCGCTGAATCCTGGGGAAACGCGGGTGAGTGCGCGGAAGGTGCGAATCATCAGCCCTGAGCAAATCAACAAGACCAGTGTCAGCGCAACCTGGACCACAACCAGCGTTTTGCGTGTGCGATGCCGCTCTCGGCTTTGACTGAGGCCGCGCCCGCCTTCACGCAAACCGGTTTTGGCTTTGATACCTGAGTGTTTCAGAACCGGAATCATACCGATGACAAGGCTGACGAATACTGCCAGGCCTGCCGTAAAAAGAAGCCCAGGTATATCAATGCCGATCTCATGCAGGCGCGGCAATCCCGTAGGCGCGGCAGCAACAATCAAATTTAGAGCGCCGTACGCGAGGCCCAGCCCGATGGCGCTGCCCGCGCATCCCAACATCAAACTTTCCAGCAGCAGTCCCGCGACCATATGTTTACGATCCGCTCCCAAAGCCGCGCGAATGGCAAGTTCCTGACGGCGGCCTTCGATGCGCACCAGCAGCAGGTTAGCTACGTTCGCACACGCTACCAAGAGAACGATAGCGATGCATCCCATCAATACCCAAAGCACATTGCCGATGTCGCCGATGACATCAATCTTCAGCGGCTAAAGAGTGGGAGTGAAATTTGCTTGTTCAAACAGCGCTATGCTGAAGTCTTTTGGCGGGGGAAAATTGTGCGTAGCAATCGGAACCAGGCGGGTCAAATCGGCCGTGGCTTGCTGCAAAGTAACTCCCGGTTTCAGGCGTGCCAAGCCGTTGGCACTGAAGCTGCCGAGTGTCGTTTTGGTGCGGTCAATTTGCCTTGGCACGACAACATCCACATCGGAACGATCCATGAACACGAACTCGGCCGGCAGAATGCCGATAATTTCGTGCATCGCCCCATCTAACTTCAGAGTGCGGCCGACCACCGCAGCATCGCCACCCAAAATGCCGTTGCCAGAAAGCGTAAGTAAGAATGACGGTCTGCGGCGTCTCGGGCGAGTCATCCCGCCTAGTGAATAGGCGCCCGAGGGCAGGACGAACACCGAGAATGGGCAATGTGCCATCTGTCACTTGCAATCCCTGGACCGGCTCCGGCTGAGCGCCGCCCGTGATGTGAAACGACAAGAAGGCATAGAGACCGACATCGAAAAGTGGCGCGCGGCCAAGTCGCCGGAAGACCTGCTTGAGTTGGCTAATAAGCGACTCCATGAAGTCTCCTGAAAGGCTTTTAATTTTTGCGGGCGTTTCCCAGACGCCAGAGATGAACCTATTTGAGCGTGCAAATCGCTTACCAAGGCTGCGCCGCGCAAATGTAACATTCCAATGGCAGACGCGTACGCAAACCGCCTGAACACGTTCGTTTTCGGATCGAAGTGTTCGTTCCTGAACAGCGCGTACGCATTCTGATACGCGGCTATCAAGACTTCGCATGATAAAGCTTCCGGCTTGGCGCCTGGCAATGTGTTACCGCGGAAGTGGTGCAATTGAACCCGACGCGAGAGCTCGATCCAATCTTCGTCAATCTACTTATGCATTTTCTTAGGAATGAGTGCCGCTGTCGTAAGAAGTGCAACGTCGAAGCTTGCTTCGTGAAATCGATTGGTCCAGGATGTCACAAAACGACAGTGCGAGATGACGATTAGCAACGTGCAGTTCGTGTGATGGCGCAGTGAACTGAACCCCTACTCACCTGGCCCGGGAGTGACGCGTTGTCCGCTGCTCCGAGTCCGGCCTAGACTGAACTGCGAACCTGCAAGCCGTGAACCGCAATCGGCACGACCTCCGGTGTCGCTTTTTGTTCGGCGCTCCAGAAGCGGGCGCGACGACCTGAGTCTGGAAATTCTTCCTTCGGCGGCCGACAAACTGGTTCCCAATCGGTCGGTTTTTAGCCTTAACGGCACGCACCTGGGCGTTGCAAAACTGCATGTCACTCATTGGTCTTGGCGGGCTGATCAAGCAGCTTCGAGCGGAAGGGAGCAATGATCAATGCATTTCCGGTCTTAGGACCCTTCGGACTCTCAGTTTCACTCTGCGAAACCGCTAATTGATGCGTTATCCTTTGCCCCATGCCGTATCGCCGAGGACGTTGTCAATCCGTGCGAACCGCATGCGACAACGGCGGGCAAGGTCGAGTCGCAGCCTCACGGTTTGCGATGCTGCGCCTTCAATCATGAACATGATTCGCAGGAACGTCCGATGGGTTCTCGTCGGCTTGGTGTTGGTGATCAGCGCGGTCTCTTATCTGGATCGTGTAAACATCTCGATCGCCGGCCCTTCGATTGAGCGCGAGTTTCATCTGGATCACATTCGCCTGGGCTGGGTTTTCAGTGCATGGGTGCTAGGATACGCGCTTTTTCAGGCGCCAAGTGGGCGTCTGGCGGACCGCTTTGGGCCGAGAAAGATTTTACTGCTGGGAACGACGTGGTGGGCAGTATTCACCGCACTCACGGCGCTGGCGCCAGCCAATGTGGCGGGATCACTTTCCATCCTGGTGGTGGTTCGCTTCTTACTGGGGGTGGGGGAATCCATCGTCTATCCGGCCGGCAACCGTCTGGTGGCAGCGTGGATCCCTTCACAAGAACGCGAGCGGCAGTCACGCCGCCATTGATTGCATACATCATTTACTACTACGGCTGGCGCTTGTCGCTCTGGACTTGCGCATTCATTGGGCTGCTAATTGGTGTGCTCTGGTTCTTGATGGCGCGCGATGAACCGGAACATCATCCGTGGGTGAGTCCGGCAGAAGTTTCCCTTATTTCGTCTGGCTTGCCAGACGCAACCAAGAGCGCGGAAAGCCAGTTGATGCCCTGGAGGACCATCCTTGGCTGCAAGGATGTCTGGGTCGTCACTGCCAGCTACTTTGGTTTCGTGTACGTCGCTTACATCTTCTTTACCTGGTTCTATACCTATCTGAACATGGTCCGTGGCCTCAATCTGAAGGCGAGCGCCGGGTATGCCATGCTGTCCTTTGCGGCCATCGCCATCTGCTCATCGCTCGGTGGCCTGATTAGCGATGGGTTGACGCTGAAGTATGGCAAGCGCATCGGACGTTGCTATTCAGCCAGTGCTGCTACGCTCGTCGCTGCGGTGTTTGTCGGACTGGGGACTCATGTGGGAGATGCGCGACTGGCCAGCGTTGTGCTTGCGGGCGGCGCAGGCGCTTTATGCCTTGCGCAGAGCGCATTCTGGTCGGTGAGTTCCGATATCGGTGGCCGCTCGGCCGGATCGGTTTCCGGACTGATGAACATGGGCGGCCAGTTCGGGGGCGCCACTACTGCGAGCTTGACGCCCTTTGTAGCCGAGCATTTTGGATGGGACATGTCGTTTTGGGTGGCAGCTGGTTTGTGTTTTCTGAGCGCGGTTGCCTGGCTGATGGTGAATCCGAACCAACAACTCAAGGCCGCGCCAACGCAAGACGGGTAGATCCAAACGATTTGCAATGAACAAATAAAGGAACAAGAGGATGGCCGAATGAGTCTACTCACGCGCAGGAAGATGCTCAAGAACGCAGCGTTGCCAATTGCCGGTACTTTTGCACTCCCCACTTTGGCTGCGGCAGTCCAGGATGCAAGCACTCCGTATCAGCGTCCCAAACTGAAGATTACTGACGTACGTACGGCTGTGGTCCGTGTGCATGGACTTCAAACGCATATCCGTGTTTATACCGATCAGGGGTTGTACGGGCAGGGCGAATCAACCGATGCGGCAGTCGGAACCGTATCGCTGATTAACCAGTTCCGTCGTTTTTTGGTTGGACAGGACCCCCTGAATGTGGATGCCCTGTGGGAGAGGATCCGGGTCTCGGGAATCTTCGCGGGTGCGCAGGGCGGGCAATATGTGACGGCATTGACGGGTCTTGAAATCGCTTTGTGGGACTTAGCAGGCAAGGCTCTGGGCCTACCCGTCTATCAACTATTGGGTGGGAAGTTCCGCGACAAAATACGTATCTATTGCGACTCCGACATGGAAGATCCACTAGGCCCGGAGTCTGACCGGAAGCTTCCCTGGATTAAGAACCAAGGCTTTACAGCCATGAAGATCGACCTCGATGATGCCAGCGATCCGAACCGTTTCGATCGAGTAAACTGGACGGCCAATAACGCCGAGGTAGACCGCATGGTGAACTGGGTGAGGCACGTGCGGGACTCCATACCCAAGGAAATGGAACTCTGCTGCGACATGCATGGCCGGTACGATGCTGGGACGGCGAAGCGGGTGGCAAAGGAACTTGAACCGTTCCGTCTGCTCTGGCTGGAAGAACCTGTTGCGCCTGAAGACATTGATGCCATGGCGGATATTCGCCATTCGACGTCAACGCCGATTGCTACCGGGGAGAACTTGTACATGCGCTGGGGGTATCGCGAGCTACTGGATAAGGGCGCGGTAGATATCATCCAGCCAGACATTCAAAAGACCGGCGGACTCTCTGAAGGACGAAAAATCGCCAATCTGGCACAAACATATTATGTGCCGGTTGCGCCCCATTGCGTCGTATCGCCCATCGGCATGATGTCCACGGCACACGTCTGCGCCTCTATTCCTAATTTCCTGGTCTGCGAATGGCACTGGATCAACTTTCCCGAGCTTTGGAAGAACTGGGTGAAGGAAGGAGAGATCATCCAGAAGGGATACGTCACTGTCACTGACAAGCCGGGCATTGGGCTTGAGATGAACGAAGAAGTGGCGCAAAAGTCCCAGATCCCGGGAACGACGTGGTTTGAGCCAACCAAAGCTTGAGAAGACAAACTGGAGCGAACGCGGTCATGACGAGAGAACTGAGTCGAATTTCCTGCGCAACTCTGTATCTGGTGCTTATCGCGGCGATTGTGCCCACTGCGCCCGCACAACAGGGGTTCTTTACTTCTGGGGATGTACTTAAGTACACGCCGGATTGGCATGGGGAACGCTTTCCGGATGGCCGTCCCAAAGTACCGGACGACATTCTGGATCGCATGAAGCCAGTAACACTCGAAGAAGCCTGGGCGGTGCTTCAGCAAAACGGCTTCATGCACCAGTACGAGGATGGTTGGCTGACCATTCACGAGGGCAAAGTGCTGGTTGGTCGAGCGCTTACGGCAACGTGGATGCCCGGCCGGCCCGACGTACAAAAGTTGATTGAAGAAGAAGGCGAGAAGATGCATAGGATCGGCGGGATGAATGCCTGGCCAGTTGACATGCTGCAAAAGCGCGACGTCTACACCTGCGACCACTTCGGGCTGAAAGAGGGTGGACCTTCTATAGGTGACAATGTCGGGAATGCGATCTACGCCAAGTCAGGCAACGGTATTGTTTACGATGGCGCGGTGCGCGACATCAACGGTCTCGATGAATTGCCTAATTTCGTTGCCTTTGTTCGCTATTACGATCCGTCGCATCATTATGGATCCCTGAAGACGGGCAAGCTGCTCAACTCAACCATGGTCGGTATCAATGCTCCGACGAGGATCGGCCACGTGATGGTCATGCCGGGTGACGTGGTGCTAGGACGAAACGGTGGGGTTATCTTCATTCCGCCGCAACTCGCTGAACAGGTAGTTAAGTCCTCAGAAGAAACTCACCTCCGTGATCTTTTTGGACACCAACGGCTGCAAGAAGACAAATACACCGCCGGACAGATTGATGCCCGCTGGACTGATCCTATCGAGCAGGATTATTTCCTGTGGCTGAAGCAGAATGAAGACCATCTGCCTTTTCCGAAATCTCGTATCGAGGAGATTCTGAGAGAACGCAAGTGACCTAACGGGCTGGAATGCAGCGAAGAGTGGCGATTAGAAAGCACGGTCCTAGGTGTCGAGGTCGCCAACGGTGACAACCCTATGGCAAGAACAGCCGTTGAACTGCACTTCGGCCTTCATGTGGCTTCCAGTCTAGCCCTTCGTAATTGGTGCGTTATGATGCAGCGGTCCGCAGCAAAAAGATCGTCAATTTTGTACAGAAACTAGGGCAGGTTGGCGAATATCGCGGTTACACTCACCTGCCGTTAACCGGGATCGGCCCGTTCTCAGTGGGAGTTGCCCTCTGAGTTTAGGATGCGCCTAGTCTCACTCCGTTTCCACCTGAACCATAGCGGCGTCATCCCTCGCAACGCTCATTGCGCTCTTATAGAATGACGCGAAATATCTTTTGGGAGAATCGCTTCAACATGAATCTGACACGTAGAGACCTCGCCAGGCTGACCGCGCTCGGCCTCGTCGCCCGATTTGTCCCGAGTCTGTCGGCCAGCACCCCCGCAACCAAGAAAACCGGCTACTGCGTCATCGGGCTAGGCCGCATCGCCGGACACTTCATGCCCGCCGTGCGCAACACCACCACCTCGCTGATTGCCGGGCTGGTGAGTGGCCATCGCGACAAGGCGGAGCGCATTGCGGCCGAGTACGGCGTTTCGCCAAGCTCGATCTACAACTACGAAAACTTCGGTGACATCGCGCGCAACCCGGCCATTGATGCGGTCTACGTGGCGCTCCCCAATTCGATGCACGCCGAGTACTCGATACGCGCGGCCAAAGCCGCCAAACACGTGCTTTGCGAGAAGCCGATGTCGACCAGCGTGGCCGATGCCGAGGCCATGATCGCAGCCTGCAAAGCGGCCCGCGTCAAGCTAATGATTGCCTATCGCTGCCACTACGAGCCCACCAACCTGAAAGCGGTCCAGCTCATCCGCCAAGGCGCGCTGGGCCAGGTGCAGGCCATTGAGAGCACCTTCGGTTTTAACATTGCCCCGGGCGAATGGCGGCTGAACAAAAAACTCGCCGGCGGCGGGCCGCTCTTCGATGTGGGAATCTACTCGCTCAACGCGTGCCGCTACCTGACCAGCGAAGAGCCGGAACACATCTCGGCCAATGCCTCGATCATCGATCACGACGGTCGCTTCAACGAAGTCGAGGAGAATGTTTCCTGGACGATGAAGTTTCCCTCCGGAATCGTTGCCAGTTGCAACACGACGTACGGCGCAAACATGGAAGGCTTCTACCGCGTGCACGGATCCAAAGGCTGGCTTCAGGTCGATTCGGCCTTTGTCTATCAGGGGTTGCGGCTGCGCGCGGATTTTGCCGGCACTCAACTGGACGAACTCAACCCGGCCCGCGACCCTTCGCACTTCCAGGCCGAAGCGGAACATTTCTCCAACTGCATCCAAAATGGTCTGGAGCCGAAATCCCCGGGCGAGGAAGGCCTGCGCGACATGCGCTACATCACGCAGATTTACCGCTCGGCGGGAATTGCAATCTAGATGCACTTTCGATCACGTATACGTAGGCAGCTCAGTTTGCCCGCCGAGCGATTTTGCAGTATGGCTGGCGACAGACGGCGGAGTTCTTCGTGGAAAAATCGGTACGGGTGGAGGAGTCGGACTTTGGCCTAACCCGCAGTTCGAGGGAACGATCGACGGACTAGAGTGGAAGCCTGCAAACCTTGCTCTTGAAACTCAGAATGTTCATGCTTTGACTCTGGTCAAAGGCACGAGCGATGCGCTGCCTAGGATTTTGTATGCGACAGGCGACAGCGACGGTTGTTGGGGGAAGGTGTTTGGGCCATGGACAGGAGGAGGAACAGCCGGAGATGCTAATGGTGCAAAACATCAGGGCTTACGCAGCCGGATCCTTTTTTCCAGGCTGGACCAGCATTCAATCAATCCCCGGGGGCATGATCTACCGAAATGCTAGTACCGGGGCAACCGCGATCGGTGAAATCGATAGCGCCGGAAATCACGTCACAAAGTGATTCTGAAGCTTCAAGATCGGGGCAGTGTTCGAGTTGTACTACGACAAACGAATCACTGCCCTTATTTGACCAATGAATTAATGCAGGCATCGATGCCACTGGGCCACGCGGTGAACTGAACCCCTGGTCGCCTGGCGCGGAGTGTCGCGTTGTCGGCCGCTGCCCCGAGCCCTAGGAACTGAGCAGCGAAGCTGCAAGCCATGAGCCGCAAACGGCGCGACGTAGGTGTGGCTTTTTTTTCTGCGCTCCAGCGGCGGACGCACTGACTTGGGTCTGCAAAATTCCTCCGTTGATCGAAAAACTGATTCCCAATCAGTCAGTTCTAGCTTTAACGGCACGCACTTGGGCCTTGCAAAACTGCATGTCACTCTTTCCAAAGACGAAACCCGCCCTTGAGAGTGGGTCATGATGAACCTGAGGACCCTAGGCAACTTCTTTATATTGAATAACTTGACGGAGAGAGTGGGATTCGAATCCAGCTTATAACGTAGTTTCAATAACATAGAGAACGCGGCGGGCACAGTATAAGCGATAGAAGACCACAGTAGGTAGTGCTAACGGATCACAAAACGGATCACAGATCTGGCATTCGAGAAGCGCCAAAGGAAAAGGAAGAGGGCCCCCCAAACATTGACATTCCCGCCTCATTCGCTGTCGAGGAATTCCGGACTGTTAGGCAGCTTCGGAATCAGATTTTCAATTTCTACTGGCGACAATTCAGGAGGGATAGCGATAAGTTCGCTTTTGAGAACTCATTCTTTCCCAGTTCGCGAGACGAGAGCGAGCCTATTACAGGCAGTGGCTTTTCAGCAGCTGTGCCGAATCATCTAGGGAAGTGAATATCCCGACGAGCCCCCTCACGCGCTCTGCTGGCAAAGGCATCACGAACGCGTAGAGGAGGTCTGCTGGAACTCAGCCGAAATACGCCGCACACTCGCCGCTGCCGGGTTTGACCGAATACGTGCATGGGACGCGACACCGTTTTTTAAAGACAATCGGCTGATACGCCCCGGCTGCCGAACAGTGTATTTGGCACGGAAACCATACTGCTCCGCCCCACGCCGCACGACCTGACATTACGACCAGCATTAAGTACATCCGCCCTACGACTGCGACTACGGGAAGCGTGCTTTGGTCATTTGTGTCGGTCGTGTTGAGCGCGGGAAACGGGGACGTACGCGAAGCTGTTGTGGACCAACAACTCCCTTTTCTCGTGCCCACTTTGTCAGCACTCGATCCGCGCGGTCTGCCTCTAGCTGCGATAGCTGGTCACGGCGTAACCATAGTCAGGGTGCGGGTGCTCGAAACCGATTCCAAATCAGTCGGTCTTCACCTTAACGGATTGCACCACCGGGGACAGACGGGAGTATATCAATTCCCATGCCTCTGGTATTCGACCGTTTCCATCCCCCCACCCTATCGATTCTGATTTTGAAAATGGAAGGAAGGATGAGTTGCTTTGAAGGGGAACGATCCCGATAATTGCGCCTTATGAAAATTCAGGCAGAAAAAGGACTCGCTCTGTTCCTGCTGATAAGCGTCAGTCTGGTTTGGGGACAATCCACCACCGGCGGGCAAGCCGACGATTTTTCCGCGCCTCCCTCTTCCGTTCCCACGTCATCTCCAGCCGCCCTCGCCACCGCCGCACACCCGATCTCGGGACGGGACCCCGGCCCCTCGGGCCCGAGTCCTGTCACTGACCTGCTGAAGCTGCTGCTGGCCAACGTCAACTCGACGGAAGCCTTTACGAACATGGAAGCAATCTGGGCGACCGACCGCTATTTTGACTTTGCCAGATTTCAGCAGACCGCAAAGAATGTCGCGGAGATGATGCGGAAGGCAGGACTGGACGACGTCCAGATAGGCCAGGGGCCCGCCGACGGTGTGACGCAGAACGGTTTTTGGACGCAGCCGATGGCGTGGGACGCGCATTCTGCCACACTGGAAATCGTCTCGCCTCAAGTCCCAGAGGATATGCGCGTTCTTGCCGACTATCAGAAAATTCCAACCTCGCTCTGCCAGTGGAGCGGGCCCACTCCGCCGGGAGGCGTAGAGGGTGAGCTCGTGCTGCAGCCCAAGGACATTCGCAATGCAAACCTGAAAGGCAAGTGGGTGCTTGGCCACCGCATGTCCAAGACTGATTTGAAGCAGGCGGGTGCGTTGGGCATGGTTCGCGAGAGCAGTGTAAACCGGATGCTGTTGGACGAGCGGGACTGGGAGAACGATTTCGGAGACAACGGCTGGGCCTTCAATAAAAGTGACACGCCTACGGTATGTTTCTCGATCACCCCGCGACAGGAGCAATATCTAAATGAGTTGCTGCAAAAGAGGCCAGTGAAGCTCCGTGCCAACGTTGACACTCGTTACTACAGCGGGACGTATCCGTATGTGACCGGCACCATTCTTGGTAGCGACGGCGCTGGCGCGGAGGAGGTGCTCTCGCTCGGACATCTATATGAAGAGGGCGCCAACGATAATTCCAGCGGTGTCGCTTCCATACTTGAAGCCATAACCACCCTCAACCGCTTGATTAAGGAAGGTAAATTACCCAAGCCTAAGCGGACCATACGCATGCTGGCCATGGGCGAGCGCTATGGCACGCTCGCGTATCTTGATTCCCACAAGGATCGAACCAAGCGAACCATCGCCGCCATGTGCATCGACACACCCGCCGGATGGCAGTACATGGCAGGAACGCAGTTCATCTGGTCCATGAATCCGCAATCGGCCAGTTCCTTTGTGGATGCATTCACTGTGCGCCTTGCCGCGGAATATTTCCCTATGGTACGCCGTCCGCATTTATGGAGTGAGTACAACCGGGGCGCATACTACGGCGGAACCGACGATGATCTCGGAGAGTCGATGATCGGTATTCCCACGACCTCGGTGAATAGCGGCCACGGAATCCCTGCCCACCACACCAGCTTCGATACTCCCGCCCAGGTCGACCCTAAATCCCTGCGCGACCTCGCTGTGATGAACGCGGCGTACGCGTACTTTCTCGCATCGGCGGGTCCGGACCAGATGCACTGGATGGCTGAGTTGGCTGTGGAGCGCGGATACGATCAGATCAATTCGTGGACGGCAAACAGCCTGGACCTGGTGGCTGCGGCAAAGGACGCCGACAGCCTGGGCCATCTGCTTTACTGGGAGAAGGCTCGCGTCGATTACAACCTGGCACGCGAGACCAAGGCGGTCAAACAGGCTGCCGATCTCCAGCAGGAGCTGGCCGCGCTTGCCTCCTTTGCCGCTGCGCAGAAAGTGCGGATTGAAGGCGCCGTAAAGCACCGTGCAAAGCAACTGCATTCGGGAACGATAAAGCCCATAGCTCCCAACTTCGGTCCCGAAGCCGAAAAGATCGTCGTTCGCCGCAAGCGAATGGGCGCTCTCCCACTGGATGAAATCCCGCCCGATCAACGGGAAGGATTTCCTGACAGCGGCTTCTGGTCGCCAACCATGGCAGCACTTTATTGGTGCGATGGCAAACGCAATCTAGCCGAGGTCATCCAAAACACAGAAATGGAACTGGGCCCGCAAAGAGATTTTGATTGGGTGGGTTATTTCAAATTCCTGCAGCGGCACGGTTACGTGGACTTCGTGCGGCAGTGAACTGCTTGTTTAAACCAGGTGTCTACAGTGAACTGACCGTGAAGGCGAGTGAGTGGGCATTTTCGTCAATTGACATCCGGTGCTCTGTATAATCGCTCGTAATAACACAGGTTCCGCAACCATCCGGTGATCAGGTACTCGTGGAATGTTGGTCTCTCGAACTACTTCTCCGCCACAACCTCCAATCTCTCGTGCATCAACAACTTCGACTCACCACCGATCAGCCGCTTTGCGCCCAATAGTCCGACAATCCTACGCAGGCCAGTGGGACTGAATAAATCCAATCGCTCAACTGGTTTGATACGGCTCGACAATTAACCGAACGCGGCGCAATCAATATGAAGCGCAGCTTACTTAAGATTGGATTGATGGCTCTTGGAATTTGCCGTTAGACTGTGGGCGACGAAGATGCGGCCCTCGACCTCTCCATCATCAGCGCGATCACTGTGGCTGATCTTTTTGCTGATGGCAGTTGTAGTCCCCGCCGTATTGTGGATTTATCGTTCAAGAGTTCCAACGAACGTAGCCTATGTTTCCGAGGAAGACGGTGCAATTAGCGTACTCGACTTAAAAACGTTGAGCGTAGTCCGGCGAGTTCAGCCGCAAGATGTCGCCCCGCGTGGCCTGGCAGTGACCGCGGATGGGAGATATCTCATAACCTCGAACAAGAATACTAAGGATGCGGCCGTCTTCAGCACTCCCGAGCTTCGTTTGGTGCGACGGTTAGATCTCGGAAGCAGCCCGGAATTCCTTAAGCTCAATCCATCCGGAGACCGGATATTTGCAACTTTCGAGCCAAGCTCAGCGGGTGGACCGGGGAGACCTCCAGCAATTGGGGCTACAGACGATGAGACAAATGGTCCGCCCGCGCATCACAGCCGCGAGAAGGCCGATCCCGCGGCCAAACAAGTAATCGCCGATTTCGGCTCAATCTACGTGCGCTTGCCGAGTGGATACTTCGGCACGATTCATGGCGCGAATCACTTCACCTTCAGTGATCAAATCTTGCTGAAGAGCCGTCTCGTCGTCTCCGCGCTTATGGCCGTCCGCGTCTTCGGCCATTTGGAACCTCGTCGAGGCCTCTCTATGACCACCGACTACGTCCATACCTTCTTCGATGTTTACCTCAAAGGGGCACCACCATCGCAGCTCGCAGGTCTTGCCGCCAAATACCCTGAAGTCCAAACCGAGTCCCACTAGAGGTACCCAGGATCGCCAGCTTCCAAACTGGTATCACTCGCGCTCGCGGCATCCTGTATCCCGTACGCCACGCCACACGCGTCGTTTCCATACTTGACCTTCGTTGGGAATAATCGCGGCGTAACCATGCACAGGGTAGGTCCCGCTAAGTCTTAGTGCAAGTCGGCTTGTGGAACGCATTGGTTCTCAGTTGCGGTTTCGCATTGCTCTCATTGGGGTGCTGAACTCGACTGATTCAATTCTCGCTTCAATTGCAGCAATTGCCGAAGTTCCTCTGCGTTGGTGTTCAGCGACTGCGAGCTGCGAGCATTTGACGACCCCGACGCTGAAGCGACTTTTGTCGTCTGTTCCAAAACAACGTAGATCGGAGTGTCGGCAGAAACGGTGACCACGATGCGCGAGGTGATTGCCATTCGGGATATTTCCTCATCTGAGGCCTCGCCGATGTTGTTACTCACTCGCTCTCGCATTAGGTCCGACTCGCTCAAGGGCTGCCCCAGGCTGCCCCGTCCCAGCAATAGCGCACCTGCCTCCCCGATCCCCGACAGCGATCTGACGAGGACGTTCTTGCCCGTATTTTTGCCTTCGACTTTACCTTTCAACGGGCGCAGGTCCAGGTCGGTCGCGACCGCCTGGATTGGAACAGTTGCGCCATCCGGCATCATCAGGGACTCAAATTGAACGCGGACATACCCCGACCGGTCCGCTTCTTGTATGCGCCCCACCGCTTTCGCCCCAGCGGGAACAATGATTTGTCCGTCCCGTTCGTAGGTGTATTCGATGACCGCCAAAACCGGGGCACGCACCGCGGTGCTGGCAGCGGATTCAAGGCGAGCGCGCAATCGAGTGCCTGTAGCTAGCCCGAGACCGATCTCTTGCGTCGCTATACTTGGCCTTTCTCCAGAATCGGCTTTCGAGGCGGAAGTGTTTCGGACGTAAACCAATGGCGACTTCTCCATTGCATCGCGTTCAGCCTTTCCGAGATCGCTCCCGTCGGCCCCAGCGGCGGCCGTGCCGGCTTGATACGGGGGCGCCTGCCATCCCTGCTGATCCGGACCGAAAGGTGGTATGGATCCGAGAGTTCCCGGCGCGTTCGATGGCGCAGCCTGAATGGAACTCGGGTGAGACCGCCGAGTAACAGAACGCTCCAGGTCTTTCTCGTTCAGAAATCCCTCGTGCGCTTCTTTTGCTGTGGGTTTCCCTGAATCTGTGATAGGAAAGAGGCTTCGATCTACCGAAGTATTCGCGGTTTGCGTCTGGTCTTCTTTTACCGCAGCTGTTCCAAGCTTCGTCTTTTGCGTCGGACTCTTATGCGGCATGGACGTGGCGACAAAAATCAGCAAGGCTACAACAAGTGCGCCCGCGCCGATGATGACGAACCGGTTCTGCTGAAATTGTTGTCGAGCTCTGAGTTTGGCTCTGGTTGCAATATCGATGGGCTGTTGGTAAGTGGTCGGCAGCTCCGGAGGGGTTTTGATGCCCTCACTCGGAGCGGGTGCGGGAATGGTCGCGGTTGAGGGATCGTGTCCGTTGGGGTGGATCATTTCGCTGCTCCTTTCACTGGAGCCACAAATGCAATCGGCACTAAAACCGGCCGGTCGACTTCCTCTGCTTGAGCGATCTGGAGCACCAATCGCTCCCGAGACTCCTTGAAGGCTGGCCGCTCGAAAACTACTGCGCCTTCGGTCGTTGCTCCCGGTGGCAGACGTCGCGAGGTCATTCGATAGTCTTTGACCGCTACCGGTTCGGCCTTGATCGCCTTGTGGTGCTTTTGCTTCGCTGTCCCAGACAGCTGCACCTGCGGCGGCAGCAATTCAACGGTTCCCGATGACGCATTTACCACGCTAAATGCGACAGTCATGTCCGAGCCTTTTTCCTCCGTTCGTCCGACTGCCACCCGCAGCTGTTTGCCGTGCCAGACAAGGGGCGTCGCCAATTGCTGGCGGGGCTGCCACCGCTCGTCGCCATCAGGCTTCGGGGAGTCACTTGGACTCGCTGGCCTTTCGCTACCCAGACTCTTGGTATCGCCGATCAGAACAGTCGGGTATACCGAGGAAATCAGAAAGCTACGCTGCGGCTGGTATTCCAGTACGTAGTCGACCGCCTCGGGGTGCGCCGAAGCGCCATCGCTGACTAAAGTCAATGAAACTTCGCGACCGCTGCGCGTGGTGATGAGGGCGTTGCTCTTGCCCGGTTTTGGATTCGCAGGTTTGAAGAAAACTAGGCGTGGCTCAGCTTCCGAATGCTCACCTCTAAACGCCGCAGGATCGCCCAGGACGACCGAGCTGACCTCCTCCGGCAGTCGCACCGAGCTGACGAAGCCCGGGTGCAGGTGCAACACCGTAACGATTTGCGGATCTAGAGTGAGACTGACGATGTGCGCTTGCGGTGGTTCGTTCTGCGCCAGTCCTCCGTAGGTCAGGAAGCAAAGCCCTGTGAGATGCACCAAACTCGTCCGAATTTTCATCGCATAACTCTCTTCGAAGTAGGCTTTTCAGGATCGTCCGCAACACCGGCTTGCAAGACATAAGTGGCTCTGATTCTCGCCACATACGACACGACATCTGGGTTGTGGTAGGAGAGGCCGCGGCGAGCAACGATGTCCTCACCCGCGTAGTAACCGGCGGCAACAAGCCTGAGATCGTTATGAAACAGGCGCATCAGCCAGGCCAGATAGCGCACTCCGCCCGAGATGTTTTGGTTGATGTTGCAGCTGTCCGTGACACCTAATCGGTGGGCGGTCGCTGGCATAAGCTGCATCAACCCCTTGGCGCCCTTTGCTGAGACTGCACAAGCCCGCCAGTTCGATTCCCGCTCGATAATCGCGCGTACGAGGAGAACAGGCACGTGGTAGTGCCGGGCATACACGGAGATGTAGTATTCGGCTTCACGACGGTCTGGGGGATGACCTGATTTGCATGATTGGGCAGAGAGATCGGTAGCTACGAGCAACAAGAACGCCAATGAGAAGAACTTTGTCATACAGCGCTCCCTTCCAGGCTTTGCGCCGCGTATTGCTGTGCATCGTAGACGAGGCTGGCGAAGCCATCTCGCAATAGCAACTTGCGGCGGTCCGCTTCGGTCTTGGCCAACAGCGGCAGGAGAGTGTCTCTCATCTCGGCAGTGACTTTTTCAGCGCCGAGAATTCTGAGCGCCTGGGCGAGATCGAGAATCTCTGAGACAGAAGGCGGCTTTTCCAGGCTCCAGCCACGCAACGCCTTCGCCAGACCTGCCATTCCTGCATGGAAATCGGCGACAGCATCGGGAGTCCTCATGGCAACGATTTCCGCTTCTCGTTCCGCGGTGGGGTGCTCCACGCGCAAATAGAAACTGCGCCGGCGAAGCGGATCTCCAATTCGTCTTTCTTCGTTCGATGTGAGCACAACGAAGGGAATGCTCTTCGCCTGGATTGTTCCGAGCTTGGGTATACTCAACTGCCACACGCTCAGGAGCTCTAACAGCATTGCCTCGAACGCATGGTCTACCTTGTCGAGCTCGTCGATGAGCAGGACACAAGGCCGTTCGTATTGCAGTGCGCGAAGAAGGGGTCCGGCGCTGAAGAACTGCTCGCCGTGTAATTCGTTCTTTAGCAGCTCCCAATCGACCCCCGAGGCCTTGGCTTTCAGCTCTACGCACAGCCTTTGCAGAGATTCATCAAACGTCCCGATGGCCTTGTCTTCGCCGATTCCCTCGTAGCATTGCAGGCGCTCCACGCTGGTATTGGCGGCTTGCGCTACGGCGTACGCAAGCTGGGTTTTGCCGCTGCCAGCAGGCCCTTCAGAAAGAATCGGCCTGTGCAATGAACCGGCAAGAAAAATGGTCGTGATAGCAACGGGATCGGCGATGTAGCCCGCGCTTCGTAGACCGTCGCTGACTTCCTGCACGGATGAGAACACTCGTCTCCTGCCACGGGGATTCTTCTGCCAACCGGCAATAAGCTAGGGCCGAATGAAATTTCGGTCAAATCGACTGGCAACCTGCCCTTTGGCTCCGGATTTTTCGTCTCGGCGCAGGCAACGTCAGATTCGAGAATTGGCCCAAGGATCGTTTACGCCTCAACCGGATTGTTCGACTTGCCCCAAATTCCAAATACATCTACGTTGCGCGGAAATGTGGTGCAGAGGTGTCAAATGAGACCAGCCGACAATGAGGCCCTGCAGGTCAGGCAGATTTCTCCTGGCGTTTCGGGAACCCTTCCAACCGAACCGTTTATCAACGCAAAGCAAGCATCTGGACTGCTGCACCTGAGCGCGAAGACCCTACTGAGATTCGCTCGACAGGGGATCGTTCCAGCCCATCCCTTAACGGGGAAGACCCGCAAGCAATGGCGCTTCTTGGAATCCGAGCTTTACGCCTGGGCTCACGAACGGGTAAATTTAGTGACGAGCGACCCGTGCCTAAATTCAAGGAGAAAATGAATGCAGGCACGATATCAGAATGGCTGTCTCACAACCATCATCCGCAAAGACGGTATTGAACGCTGGCAATTTCGCTGGCGTTCAAGGTACCCGGATGGCAGCTTGCGACCCTGCAAGAAAACCATAGGTCCCGTTAGCGAATACCCATTGAAGAGCAAGAAACTGCAGGATGCTTTGCTTGGGCTGCGAATGAAAATCAACATGGAGCCATCGACCAAGCTCAGTCCGATAACCATCGCAGCTCTGATCGAGCACTACGAACGCATCGAGCTTGCTGAACCGGAAGACGAAGAGTCCGGCAGAGCTCATTCCACCCGCAGCAGGTTGAAGTGGCTGCTCCATCGCTGGGTCGTGCCGCGCTGGGGCAAGCTGAACATTAACGATATAAAGGCCGTGGCAGTCGAGCACTGGCTCAGGAACCTCGTGAAGAAGGACACCCAGGGAGCCGAGCGTTTGGCTCGTGGGAGTAGAGCAAAAATCAGGAACGCGATGAGTGCTCTCTACAACCACGCCATACGCTGGGAATTCACGGATAAAAATCCGATCGCCGGACCGGTGAAGGGCTCAGGCGTGAGGGTGAGTTCGAAGAGGATGAGCATTCCCGACATCCTTACCATCGGCGAAATGCAGAAATTGATCTCTGCGGTTCGTCTGCGAGAGCGTGTCTTGATCTTCTTGGACATGGCCACTGGACTGCGGCGAGGGGAACTGGCTGGTTTGAAATGGGCGGATATCGACTTTTTGAACCTGCAAATCAATGTGAGCCGATCAGTCGTCGAGCAGCACGTGGGAAGGTGCAAGACGGAGGTCTCCCAGAAGCCGGTCCCGATCGATGAATATATTGCAGCCGACCTGCTTGAATGGTACCGGCACACGCCGTATCACGCTCCCACCGACTGGGTCTTCGCGACTGACAGCAACCGCGCGGGAAGGAAGCGCGGGAAACAACCACTTTGGCTGTGCAAGATCATGGGTTATCACATTCAACCCGCGGCCAAGAAGCTGAGTATCGAGAAACGTATTGGGTGGCACACCTTCCGCCGCACCTACTCAACCCTCCTCAAAGACAACGGCGAGGATGTGAAGGTAGTGCAGGAGTTGCTGCGCCATTCTTCGATCAAGATGACACTGGACGTCTACGCGCAGGCGCTGACACCGACAAAGCGGGCGGCGCAGCGCAAGGTCGTCCACATGATTCGGGAAAATCTCGGTGTACCGCAGAGTGTACCGCGAGGAATGGGGACATCGGCCTAAATCGGCCTAAGTGGTTGATTAGATTTGGCGTCCCCGACGGGATTTGAACCCGTGTTACCGCCGTGAAAGGGCGATGTCCTAGGCCGGGCTAGACGACGGGGACAATCTGCAGCAGGAGTGCGGGAAAACAATTCATCGTAGCAGTGGCATTCGAGTGGTGTCAAAGTCCTAAGCTTTGGGTTGCCTGAGCTTCAGAACACCTTGGCCGTCATTCAGAGCCGCTAGCCCAGGTTTTATAAATCCCGCCATCCATAGGTTTCCGAAATTCCACTCGCTTCCCTATATTGCTTTCGCCCCTTGGCCGCTGCTCTGATTAGCTTGTTGCCAGTTTGGCGCCAGCGCATTCCCGGCAACGATTGCATTTTCACTTCGCTACAGAAAACAATGTATTTACGACCAAGCGTCGGATCAAAAATCATGGATTCAAGCGCACTCATTCCGCTTTCGCGCAGAGTGGGTTTCGCGTGCCATATCAACTCTATGACAAGTTCGAATGACTTGCAGGCCGAGCAATCACATCCGACCATAGCCCGATGCAGTTCCGGGTCTGCCGGGCTCGATGACGTGCTGGGAGGCGGTCTCCCAGCTGGCCATTTTTATTTGGTTGAGGGCGAACCCGGGACTGGCAAGACGACACTGGCGCTGCAATTTGTCGCGGAGGGGATCAAGCGCGGCGAAAAAGTCTTATATGTAACTCTGTCCGAATCACGCCAGGAGCTTCTTACGGTCGCGCGGGTGCACCACTTAGCCGTGGATGCCTCCGCTGTACTCGAAGTGCGGCCCAGCGAAGAGGACCTCAGGCCCGATGGGCAATACACGGTCTTCCATCCCGCCGAAGTCGAGTTGAGTGATCGGGTCCAAGCCATCATGGCTGAGGTAGACCGACGCAAGCCTCACCGCCTTGTCATCGATGCTCTTTCGGAAGTAAGAATGCTGGCCAAGGACCCGCTGCGCTACCGCCGCCAGATCCTCTCCTTAAAGGAATATGCTCCGGAGAACTGCACGGTGATGTTGCTGGACGATCGCAGCAGCCGCTATGCCGATCTGGAGTTGCACAGCATCGTGCACGGAGTCATCACGATGAGCAGGGTGGCCCGTGAGTATGGCAAAAGCATGCGGCGTCTGGAAGTCACGAAGCTGCGGGGCTGCGCTTTTCGCGAAGGGTATCACGATTATCTGATTCGCAGCGGAGGCATTGTTATCTTCCCGCGGCTGGTCGCGGCGGAATATAGTAACGGCCACGCCCAGCAAGAGCCGGCCCGGAGTGGAATCGCAGAGCTCGACACTCTAGTCGGGGGTGGGCTGGATCGCGGAACCAGTACCCTGCTGATCGGTCCGGCGGGATGCGGCAAGACCACGATTGCCCTGCGCTGGTTGACCACTGCGGCCGAACGCGGAGAAAATGCCGTCGCTTTCGTTTTTGAGGAAACGGTCGAAACTCTGATGGGCCGGGCTGCCGGCCTCGGCATGGATCTCAGCAAACATGTTGAGTCCGGCCGCGTAATCCTCTCCCATCTCGATCCCGCGGAAGTTTCTCCCGGCGAGTTTGTCGATATGGTTCGCGACGCCGTCGAAAATCGCAACGTACGCAGCGTTTTGATTGACAGCTTGAACGGGTTCCTGCAAGCCATGCCCGGGGAGCAATTCCTTGCTCTACATCTGCACGAACTGCTTACCTACCTGAACAACCGTGGGGTGGTGACGCTCATGATCCTGGCGCAAATGGGACTGGTCGGCAGTGCCATGCAAACTCCGATCGACGTGAGTTACCTGGCAGACAACATCCTGATCCTGCGCTATTTTGAGGCGGCGGGGGAAATTCGCCAGGCTATCTCGATGATGAAGAAGCGGAGCGGCAGCCACGAGCGCTCGATTCGTGAACTTCGGCTTGGTCCCAAGACTATTCACGTTGGGCCGCCACTGTCTGATTTTCAGGGGATCCTTTCCGGCAGCCCGACCTCGCTCGTGCCGTTGCTCGAGAAGGGGCCTCTGAATGATTGATCGTCATCCCTTTGACATTCCGGTGCTCGTCTTCGCGCCTTTTGGCAAGGACGCAGCCCTGATCGAAAGGGTGTTGCAGCAATCTGGGTTCGCGGTTCAGACACTGCCCACGATCGAGCGATTATGTGCTGCGATTTCGGAAGATGCCGGGGCGGTGATTCTGACCGAAGAAGTGCTGCACAACGGAACCATTGGCGCCCTCGCGCAAAGAATATCAGCTCAGCCACCGTGGTCGGATTTCCCGGTCATGGTTCTGACGGGCGGGGGGCTGAGCACAGCCAGCACAGAATCCGCCGTTCGCTCGCGCGCTCCGTTAGGCAATGTGACGCTGCTGGAGCGCCCACTGCGTCCAGTGACCCTTGTGAGTACCGTACGCAGCGCGCTGCTTGCGCGCCGGCGGCAATACGAGGTTCGGGAGCATATGAAGCAACAGCAAGCGGCAGAGGAGGCTCTCCGCCGCGCTCACGACGCACTGGAGTCGCTGGTGGAACAGCGTACAGCCGCGCTGCGCCGCTTATCCGTCAAACTGCTCCGAGTTCAGGATGAAGAGCGCCGGCGCATTGCTCGCGAGCTTCACGACAGCCTCGGACAGGACCTCACTGCTGCAAAAATTACCCTCGATATGCTAGCCCAGGAGTCCGACTTGGAGTCCGCCCACCTGCGCGAGGCCCAAAAGCTGGTGGATCGCTGCATTTCTGACACTCGGACTTTGTCTCACCTTTTGCATCCTCCCTTGCTGGACGAGGCGGGATTCGTTTCAGCAGCCCGGTGGTACGTGGAGGGTTTTGGACGGCGCAGCGGGATCAGCACTAACCTTGAACTTCCCGAGCACCTAACCCGGCTGCCGCGCGGCGCCGAAACGGCGTTGTTTCGTATTCTGCAGGAAGCTCTCACCAATGTTCATCGTCACTCCGGGAGCCGGGCCGTAGATGTGCGCGTCATGGAGAGCGACGCTAAGGTGATTCTTACCGTGAAGGATTACGGGATGGGAGTGCCGCGCGAAATTCTGGACCGTTTCTGGAAAACGGGAAACACTGGGGTCGGACTGGCCGGGATTCGAGAACGACTGAAAGAGCTTGGAGGTTTTCTCGAAATCGAATCCAACCTGGACGGGACCCTTCTGCGTGCCACGATCCCATTTCCATCGTCTCAAACAAAGGAGCGAGAGGCGACGGAACCAGTTTTTGTGGAAGACGCTCCGCATGCGCTTCCCCTCGATTGAAAGGCACTCGGCCTAAACTGCTGTTCGCGCATTAGAATAGAACTGATAGCAATCGTGTAAGAATTATGGCCGACCCCCTCTATCTGAGCCTGTGGTTTCCGGACTTCAACGGGCCAGCCATGGTGCTTCATATCAATGCAGTGCTGCAGCAGTTCCCTTTTTCCGAGCAGCGTCCCGGAGTTACCTATGTGGCGGTGCAACCGGTTTCGTGGAACGAAGCCAGCATTCTGGAACAACGCTATTCGCCGGGAATTCCGTCCGAACAGGCAATGGTTGTCGCGGCGGATTTGATTCACGATGACTACGCATACGTTTTCGAAGCCTATTGGGATCTTTGGACACCGAACGAACAGGGAGAATGGCTGCTCGTACCCAGCCTGGTCACCTTCACGGCGCAGGGGGAGGAGTTTGAGGAAGGCACCCAACAAGAGACCGGTCACATTCAGATCGACTTCGGCCTCGATTCACTCTTTGTGCAGGAGCAGGTGAAACTCACGGAAGAGACTCAGGCAAGAATCCGGGAGAATGTTCTGCGGCTGCTGGAATTCACGAAGAAAATCGAAATGAAAACACGTGCGACCTCGCGCCGCCTGTGGTCTGAATCGGACGAGAGCTTACCGCAAAAACTCATTGCCCGGCTGCAGAAGGTGCAGTGAGCGCGGGCTCAAATTCTCTGAATCTCGCTTTACCCGGCTGTTTCTAACAACGCGAGATTATGCTTGTATCGGTGACACGGTTACGAGTTCGTCGCTGGCGGCACATGCCGGCATTCCTTTGGTACACGTTCGCTTCCCAGCGCCAGGTTGCGCGCGCGGCGGGATTCTGCGGGGGGCGACTGCTGATCGACGCCCGACGGACTTTCTGGACCCTCACTGGGTGGGAGGATGAACGCGTCATGAAGTCATTTCGTGGCGCCGGCGTTCACGCCCGAGTTATGCCGCGACTGTTTCAATGGTGCGACGAAGCCGCGTATGCGCACTGGACCGTTCCCGATGGAGAGATTCCCGGCTGGTTACAGGCCCATCAGCATCTATCCAGCGAAGGCCGACTCTCGCGGGTAGCTCATCCATCGGACGATCACCGTGAGCGGCGCTTCCCCAAACCTCGCCTCCAGCCGTTGATTGGACAAGATGTAAATCCTGTTTCGGCCAAAAAAGTTGCGGCTTGAGCACGAACGCTCAAGCCGCGTAGGGAGCAGTATCCGAGTGGTTACTTTGTGCGTCCGCCCTCGACTTTGAGGTTCTCAGCCGCTGCCGCTTGCGCCGCTGCCAATCGGGCGGTGAGTACGCGGAACGGTGAGCACGAAACATAGTTCAGACCTGTGCGGTAGCAGAATTCGACGGAGGAAGGTTCGCCGCCGTGCTCTCCGCAGATCCCGACCTTCAGGTTGGAACGAGTTTTGCGCCCGCGTTCGGTCGCCATCTTGACCAACTGTCCGACGCCTTCCTGGTCGAGGGCGGCGAACGGATCCTGCTTCAAGATGCCTTCAGCGAGATAAGTTGGCAGCACCTTGTTTATGTCGTCGCGCGAGAAACCGAATGTGGTCTGCGTAAGGTCATTGGTGCCGAAGGAGAAGAACTCCGCTTCTTTCGCGATCTCGTCCGCAACCAGGGCAGCACGAGGCAATTCGATCATCGTGCCAACCATGTAATCGACCTTCATGCCCTTCTCTTTGAAGACCTCTTCGGCCACGCGTCGCACGATGGCTCCCTGGTTCGCCATTTCCTTCAATGTGGCGACTAGCGGAATCATGACCTCGGGAAGGACCTTGATTCCCTTCTTCGTGCAATCCACAGCGGCTTCAAAGATGGCGCGGGCCTGCATCTCGGTAATCTCGGGATAGGTGATGCCAAGGCGGCAACCACGATGTCCGAGCATGGGGTTGAACTCGTGCAACTGCTCCACACGAGCCAGCAGCGTAGGCAATAGCTTCTTCAAGTCACCGACAGCCTTGGCGCCGTAGTCTTTGTATCTCGCTACCAGCTCCTTCTTGCTCTTCGCATCAACCGTGGAGAGAGTTGCAATATCTACCATTAGGTCTTCACGGCGGGGCAGGAACTCGTGCAGCGGCGGATCCAAGGTGCGGATCGTAACCGGCAGGCCATCCATAGCCTTGAACACTCCGGCAAAGTCGGCCCTCTGCATGGGAAGGAGCTTCTTCAGAGCGGCTCGGCGATCTTTCTCGTTATCGGCGAGAATCATGGCGCGCATGTGCGGAATCTTTTCCGCGCCAAAGAACATGTGCTCGGTGCGGCAGAGTCCGATACCTTCGGCTCCGAATGCGCGCGCCTGGATTGCATCCCGCGGTATGTCGGCATTGGCGCGAACCTTCATGCTCCGGTGCGGATCCGCCCATTGCATAAATTTCTGCAGTTCGGGATCCTCGGCATTCGGAGGAATGGTGCCCAGTTTGCCTTTGATTACCCGGCCGGTAGTGCCGTCAAGTGAAATCCAATCACCTTCCTTGAAGACCTGTCCTTTGACCCGCATCTCACGGGCTTTTTCGTTTACATCGATATCGCCCGCCCCGGCGACGCAGCACTTGCCCATACCGCGAGTGACGACAGCAGCGTGACTCGTCATTCCGCCGCGCGAAGTGAGGATCCCCTTCGCGACTTCCATCCCGTGAATGTCTTCCGGCGTCGTCTCAGCGCGGACCAGAATCACGGGATTTTTATTGCTTTCGTGCCCAGCTTTCTTCACCGCTTCGTCCGCGGTGAACACGATCTGTCCGACAGCAGCGCCGGGCGATGCGGGCAGCCCCGTCGCGAGCACTTCAACCTTCGAGCTCTTCTCATCCAGCCGCGGCACCAGGAAGTCGTACAGCTGGTTCGGCTCGACGCGGAAAATTGCTTCTTCCTTGGTAATGAGCCCTTCTTCCACCATTTGGATCGCAACCCGCACTGCTGCCAGCCCGGTACGCTTGCCGTTGCGAGTCTGCAGCATGTAGAGCTTGCCATCCTGGATGGTGAACTCGAAATCCTGCATGTCTTTGTAGTGTTTCTCCAGGCGCGTGGTGATTTCGCGAAGCTGGTCGTAAACATGAGGCATGATTTTCTTGAGTTCGAGAATTGGAACTGGAGTGCGCACGCCCGAAACGACGTCCTCGCCCTGCGCGTTCATCAGGAACTCGCCATAAAACTCGTTGGTCCCGGTGGCAGGGTTGCGGGTGAAACCCACGCCCGTGCCGCTGGTATCGCCGAGATTGCCATATACCATTGCCTGCACGTTAACCGCGGTCCCGAGCATGTCGTCGATGTTGTTGATGCGGCGATAGTGCTTGGCGCGGTCGTTCTGCCAGGAGCGGAACACGGCATCGCGTGCCATCACCAGCTGCTCGCGCGGATCCTGCGGGAAATCGCGCTTGGCATGCTTCTTGACGACCTTCTTGTACTCGGCGATGACTTCCTGCAGGGCTTTGGCATCCAGGTCGGTATCGAGTTTCGTCTTCTTCTCCTTCTTTTTGGCGTCGAACACTTCGTCGAACGCCGACTTCTCAATGTCGAGGACAACGTTCCCGAACATTTGGATCAAGCGGCGATAGGAGTCGGCCGCGAACCGAGGATTGTTGCTCCTCCTGGCGAGCGCCTGCACGCTCTGGTCGTTTAGGCCAAGGTTCAAAATCGTGTCCATCATGCCGGGCATGGAAAACTTCGCGCCGGAGCGCACACTAACCAGCAAGGGGTTCTCGCCCTGCCCCAGCTTCTGTCCCTGCAAAGACTCCAGCTTGGCCAGTGCCTCGTCCATCTGGCGATCGACGTCCGGCGACAATCCGCCGCGCATGTATTCCCGGCAAGCCTCGGTCTGGATCGTGAATCCCGGAGGCACCGGCAGCCCGGCGTTGGTCATCTCGGCCAGGCCGGCACCTTTTCCGCCGAGCACGTCTTTCATCTTGCCGTTGCCGTCAGCCTTGCCGCCGCCGAAAAAGTACACATACTTCGTCGCAGACTGCTTGTTGGAGATCTTTTTCTCTTTGATTTCAGCGTCGGGGAGAGTCACTGTTGCCATGGGGATGAGTCCTTTGTGGGTCAGAATTTCGGTCGGATTTTGTAATTTAGTAATTTAAAACTGGTCCTTTAGCTTTTTCCTTCGGTCACGATCTCGGAAAAATCCGCGATCGTGGAGAATTCCTTTAGCAGCATTCGCAGCAATGCCAGGCGGTTGGCCCGGACTCGCTGATCTTCCACCATCACCATCACCTTGTCGAAGAACTTGTCCACAGGTTCCCGGGCGGTGGCCAGCAACTGCAAGGCGGGCAGATATTCTTTCCGCTTGCGATAGTCTTCCACATTGGCACCGCTCTGCTGCAAATAGGTAAAGAGATTTTTTTCTTCCTGCGCGGAATCGGGTAGAGGTTCGGCGCTCACGGCCGGAGCATTTCCCTTCTCCTCCGCCTGCCGCAAGATGTTTCGCATGCGCTTGCAGGCCGCTCCGATAGCCTGAAACTCCGGCATATGCAGGACGCGCTTCACCGCCTCGGCGCGGGCGAGCGCATCGACTACATCGTCGCTGTCGGCTCCAAGCACCGCTTTCACCACGTCGTAGGCATAACCGCATACGTCGCGGAGGTAGAAATCCAGCCGCTCGCGGAAGAAGGTCTCAATCGACTCCAGGTATTTCCGGTCATCAACGAATTTCTTCTCTGCTTGCGACTTGTGGTACCCGGTGCGCGCATCCTGCATCAACTCGCGTAAGTGCAGCGGCAACTTCTTTTCGGCGATGACTTTCACGATGCCATTCGCCTGGCGGCGCAGGGCAAACGGATCTTTCGACCCGCTCGGCACCAGGCCGAGAGCAAACATGCCTGCAATCGTGTCGGCCTTATCGCCAATGGAAAGCACCGCCCCCTCGAGCGACCGGGGGACGGAATCGTCGGTCGACTCCGGTTTGTAGTGGTCGTAGATCGCATCCGCGATAGCAAGGCGGGTAGCCTCAGGCAGAGTCGTATCCAACTGCTGCACTCGGGCGTACAAACCGCCAACAATACCCTGCAGTTCGGTAAACTCCTTCACCAGTTCCGTAGTGAGGTCGGTCTTAGCCAGGCAAGCCGCCTTGTGAACTACTCCGGGACGCACAATGATCCCACGCTGTTTCAATTGTTCGTTCAGCCAACTGCACAAGCGCTGGACGCGTTGTGTCTTTTCGTAATAACTGCCCAGATCCTTCTGAAAGGTGACATGCTTCAGCGACTCGAGCCGCTCCAGCAGCGACTTCTTCTGATCTGTCTCCCAGAAGAATCGCGCATCATTGAAGCGCGCCCGTAGCACCCGCTCGTTGCCATGCCGGATCAATCCTTGCGGATCGCTATCAGTGTTAAGCACAGCAAGAAAATGCGGCAGCAACTTGCCGTTTGCGTCCTGGATAGCGAAATACTTCTGGTGATCGCGCATCACAGTGACCAATACTTCTTCGGGGAGTGCCAGGAACTGGGAGTCAAACGCGCCCAGGATGGCGGAAGGAAACTCGGTGAGATTGACGACGGTTTCGAGCAGGGACCTGTCCTCGCGCCACTGCGCGCCGGGGATCGTCCGAGTGGCGGCATCGAGAGCCTTGCGAATCTGCTGCTCACGTTCCGCGCGCCCCAGCACCTTGGCAGATCGCAGCGCGTCCACGTAGGCCGAACCGGCTCGAGAAATGTTAACCGCCACGTCCGTCAGAATGCGGTGCCCACGCGACTGGCTGCCGGCGGGAATGCCGTCGAACTCAAGCGGAATGGTCTGGCCATCCAGCATCGCGACCAGCCACCGCACCGGGCGCACAAAACGTTCGTTCGGCTTGCGCCAGTACATGTTCTTCGGCCAATAAATAGTCGCGATTTCTTTCGGCAAACTGTCTGCCAGGATTTCCGCGGCGGACCGGCCTTTCCTAGTGACCTTCGCAACCAGGTACTCGCCTTTGGGAGTGGAGACTCTCTCTAATTGCGAGACGTCAACCCCAGCTTTTTTCGCAAAGGCGTGCGCGGCCTGTGTAGGTTGGCCATCCTTGTACGCAACGTGCGCCGAAGGACCCGTCACCTGCTCGCTGACATCCTCTTGAGTGCTGGCTATCCCAGAGGCCAGGATCGAGAGCCGGCGCGGAGTTTCAAACGTAGTAATTGCATCGCCGCCCAAACGTTCCCGAACCAACAACGCTCCCACTCGTTCGCGCAGTTCCTGCGACGCGGCGTCGATCATGCGCGCCGGGATCTCTTCGCACCCAATCTCCAGGAGAAAATCTGGCATGCTCTTGTTCCGTTCAGTCTCTCAAAGGCTTAGGCCCATAGAAAGTGATGTAAATCACAAGTGCGGACACAGTTCCCATTCTGGCGCTTTCGCCAATCCTCAGGAACCAACCGAGGAAAGCGCTTCTTTCTTGATCTTTTTTTCTGAAGCGGGCTCAGCCTGGGTAGAGCGTTCGTCCGGCCCGGTTCTCTGCTGATCCACCCACGCTTTGGCAATGCCCACCGCGAGGGCCCGCACGCGCGCAATCACTCCTACGCGCTCGGTGACAGAAATTGCGCCGCGGGCATCGAGAATGTTAAAGGCATGCGAACACTTCAGGCATAGATCGTAGGCAGCTAACAGCGGGAATCGGGATTTCTCGCGAGCGAATCCGTCGGTGTTCCCCTTATCTCCGGCCAAGCCCGCGTAGCTTTCGAGCAGCCTCCGGCATTCTGCCTCGCATAATTCAAAGTGCTTCCAGGTCTTTTCCACGTCGGCGAGTTCGAAGTTGTAAACGGAAAACTGCAACTCGTCCGCAAGACGCACGTCGCCGTACTTCACCGCTTTGCCCGTTTCCGAATCGCGCGCCCACACGATGTCGTAGATCGAATCGACATCCTGTAAGAAGGCGGCGATGCGCTCCAGCCCGTAAGTCAGCTCAGCGCAAATAGGTAAGAGATCAATGCCACCGCATTGCTGGAAGTAGGTGAACTGGGTGATCTCGAGTCCGTCGAGCATCACCTGCCAGCCCACACCCCATGCGCTTAAGGTCGGCGCTTCCCAGTTGTCTTCTTCAAACTTGATGTCATGTTGCCGCAGATCGATGCCGATGGCGCCCAGGGATTCCAGATAGAGCTCCTGAACATTCTCGGGCGGCGGCTTCAGAATCACTTGCAACTGCATGTGCTTGAACAGCCGGTTGGGATTCTCGCCGTAACGTCCATCCGCTGGGCGCCGCGAAGGCTGCACATACGCGACTTTGTAAGGTTGCGGCCCAAGCACCCGCAGGAAAGTTTCCGGAGCCATGGTTCCCGCGCCCACTTCCGTGTCGTAGGGCTGCTGCAGTACGCATCCGCGCTCGGCCCAAAAAGCCTGCAGCCGCAGGATGAGTTCCTGGAACGTCAGCGGATTGGACGAGGTCGATTTCATGAACGGCTGCCAACTCCCGCCTTCTAGCCAAACGATATTGTTGGATAGAGAAAGAAGCTAGTGCTGGAACTCTCTGTTGCGGGAAACCCCAGCAGATTAACTTCTGATTGTAATTGAAGGGGACGGCATACGTCAGCCCGTGACCCGGATTCGTTGACGCAGTGGGTTCGCCGCCACGGTTGCGGCTTGAGTAATGCAAGGTGCGGCAACCTGGAGCTCAGAAGTCGCTCTTCTGCAGCATGCTGGCGGTCACTAGCTTCTTCTCGATATGGCGCTGCAGGATCTGAATGGCGAATCTTCGCAAGTCAGCTCCCTGGGCCTTGGGCCAGGGGTCTCCCAGCAGGGCGTCCACAGGCGCTCGAAACATCTGCCCGGCCAAAACGCGGGATTCCGAAGAAAGCTCCGAAGAGGCTAAGCGCTTGTCGTCGGCGCACATCAGCCCATCCGCGAGGGCATGGAAGTAAGCGCGCGATCCATTCAGATTGCGGCCGCATACGACGCATTCATTTAACTCGGGCAGAAATCCCACGAGCCGCGTCATCCACAATTCGAAATATGTAAGGGGCATCCAGATCTCCGGGCCGGGCAAGGCATGGAGCACCGAAAGAGTAAGGCGGAAAATGGCATCGTTCGCCTCGTGATCGGGGAGCAATTCGTCCAAGAGTTCCGCGATGTGTCCCAGCGCCAGCGCGCGCGGATAACTCACTTCTGAGGCCAGCGGCGACTCCAGAACATCGCAGGAATCCAGCCGCGCCAGTTCCTGACGTTCGCGAACATCGTAGAACGCGCGTACGTAGGTAAGCGGCTCGAGCGCCCCTCCGAAACGCCGCCTGGACTTCTTCGCCGAGCGCGCTACGCCGTGAACTTTGCCTTCCAAGCGGGTAAACAGAGTCACTAGAAGGTCAGCCTCGCGCAGAGAATAGGTGCGCAGCACAATCGCTTCTGACTCTCGAAGGGCCATGGGGGTTCAGGAAAGAATGCTTGATTCTATGGTACGGCACTTGGGATACGTCAGCCGGACCGAGGCGGTCCGATATACTTTCAAGACCGTGAAAAGAGTCATCCCAGTCCTGTTCGTAATCCTCAGCATCATTCCCCATTTGATGGCGGTGGATCAATCGTTCTCCCGGGTGAAAGTGCCCGATTCGAAGGGAAAGCCGGTCAATGCGGTGCTCACGTTCAGTGATCAGAAGCAGGCTGTCGAGATACGTCCTACCAAAGTTGCCGGGCTGACGATCCCTTATAACCGGATTTATAAATTCTCCTACGAATACACCCGACGCCATCGCGTCAGCGAGGGCACGCTGGCGACCGCGCCACTCGGCATCGGAGCTTTGATGATGCTGACGAAAGGGAGAAGTCACTGGTTGCAGATCGACTACGATGACCCACAGAATGTTCGCAAATTCTACGTACTCCGGATGGATAAGCACGATTACCTGCACATTTTGGAAGCCGTAAAGGCTCACACTGGAAAAGACGCCGATGTGCTCGGCAATGCCAATAAACGGTAGACGGTCAATCGCCTGCAGATTCACAGACGTCACAAAGGATTGTCCCTCGCCGCAAGACAAGGAAGCCGATTATGCGCAAGATCATTCTCTCCCTCTGCCTCCTGGCTGTATCTCTTGGCGCTGGCGCGCAGGAGTCACGCCATTTTATCTTTCACTACGCATTCACGGTGAACAGTACCGCGGGCAAGAAAGTTCGCGTTTGGATCCCCGCCGCGCAGTCCGATGCCTTTCAGGATGTGAAAGTCATTTCCACAAACGGTGATCTGCCTTTGAAGACCACCCGAGAATCAAAGTATGGAGACGAAATCTACTTTGCCGAGGGGAACGCTCGGAAACCCGAACTTCACTTCGATATTGAGTACGACATCGTCCGTCATGAGCGTAGGGCCTTGAACCCGTCCCCTCATCTCGTAAGGACCACCCTTACCCCGAGAGAGCGTGAACAAGATCTGCAGGCCGACGAACTGGTCCCGATCACGGGCAGGCCAGCCGTTCTGGCGGCCGAAGTCGCGCAGAGTAAGACTGCACCGCTGGATAAAGCGCGGGCCATTTACGATTACGTCTTCACGACCATGCGTTACGAGAAGACCGGCACGGGATGGGGCCGAGGGGACGTTCTCTACGCCTGCGACGCCAAGAAGGGCAACTGCACCGATTTTCATTCGCTATTCATCGCCATGGCACGGTCGCAGGGCATTCCGGCGCGCTTCGAGATCGGATTCCCACTCCCTGAAGACAAGCATTCCGGCGAGATTGCCGGTTATCACTGCTGGTCCGATTTCTATGTCGACGGGAAAGGATGGATTCCGGTGGACATTTCCGAAGCCTGGAAGCATCCAGACAAGCGCGATTATTTCTTTGGTTCGCACGACGCCAACCGCGTACAATTCAGCATGGGACGGGATTTGCGTCTGAACCCGCCGCAAGACAGCAAGCCGCTGAACTACTTTGTGTACCCCTATGTGGAAGCGGACGGGAAAGAGTACGCCAACGTCTCCTTAGCTTTTTCGTTCGCGGACGCGCCGGACGAGAAGGCCAAGAAATAGCTTCGCAGGACCTTACGAGCTTATTGGTGCCCCACATTATCCCCCGGGCCGGGACTTCCCTGCGGCTGGGGAACGTTTATGGGTGGCGGAGGCGGGGCGATTCCGTCCGCGGGCTTGGGAGCATCCTCAGCATCTTCCCCCGGGCGCCGGAGGCTGGGCGCATTCGCTGGCCGGACCTGCTCTTGTTCTCTCTTTGCCTCTTCCTCCTGGTCGGGCTTCTTCAGGACGACTTCTTTCTCCGTGCGTAGAATCTTCTGGCCGCCAATTTTCATCGTCTCGATGCGCACTACTTCATCGCCCACTAACCGCACGAAATCGACATCATGCGGAGGCTCGCCGTAGATCCACTCTTCATACTCGGTGTCTCCGTCCCGCTCCCGTACTTTTTTGGGCGGCTTGCCGACGGCGTGGATCACCATCTCACTATTCATGCCGACTAGCACGTGGTGGGTCTGGATAGCTTCTTTCACCTTCGGAGGCACAGTGTCCAGATAGGCCTCTTCTTTATTCCTGGCGTTGAAGTCGAGTACCGGCAGCAGCAGATCGCGCAATTGAGCGGCGCTCATCTCCGGAACGTACTTGTCGAAGTAAATGTCGAGATAGCTCCCGTGCGGATTGTTTACCTCTTCATCCTTCGAAAGAGGGACCGGGGTGCCATTTGCCCCTGAGATCTGGACGCGCTGATACCATTTCTTGCGATGAATCGGACCGCCGTTCAGGTCGAAGTGAATATGGTTGTCCTTGATGCGAACGTACGAAATATGCGCCGGATCCCCGGGCTTAATCGAAGGTCCCCACAATGCTATTAACTGTTGCAGATCTTGTCCGTTGGGCGTGGTGGTGCCGTTACGGAGAATCAATCCCTTATTCCCCATGGGAAATGCGGTCCGCGAGTACACCAGCTGCGTTTCGAAATCGCGGATGATCTGGTAACGCGTCTCCTTTGACATGTGCGGAGCATTGGCAGGGATGGGTGGCGCTTTTGCTTGCAGAGTTGCCGAAGGCGGCGGGACCGATGCAGCAACCGGTTGGGGTGCCGGAGCCTGTTGAGCCTGCCCCACGATCAAGCTTACGGTAACGAAGGAAACGGGAAAGAGAATACTGCGAAGGTGACCCATACACCACCCCACCACTGGGCTCGATTATAGCTCCTGTGTCAGGAACTCGGCACAGGATACACAATTACGAGGATGCCCCGGTGCGATACTGAGTTGCCGAGAAAGGAGGAGGGATCGCCCTGTTTTCTCTTGGGCTTGTGCTCCGCCTTGCAGGTCGACCCGAACCGCTGCTTGCGCATCAGTTACATCGTCAACTTTAGGTCAGGTTGAGCGCTTTCTTGATGGTGCCACGTTCCTTTTGGATTTTTTCCTGCAGCAGCGTAATGGCATAGATCAGCTGCTCGGGACGGGGAGGGCACCCGGGAACATACACGTCAACCGGGATAACCTGATTCACGCTCTGTACCAGGGCATAGTTCTGGAACACACCCCCCGAGGTGGCGCACGCGCCCATCGACATCACCCATTTGGGTTCAGGCATCTGTTCCCAGAGCTGGCGGATTACCGGCGCCATCTTGTTGGAGACGCGACCGGCAATAATCATCAAGTCGCTCTGCCGCGGGGAGGGCCGGAACACTTCGGCGCCGAAGCGCGCAATGTCAAAGCGCGATGCGCCCATCGACATCATCTCGATGGCGCAGCAGGCCAGGCCGAAGGTCAGCGGCCAGATCGAGCTCTTACGCATCCAGTTCACCGCAGAATCGAGCGTGGTCAGGACCACACCTTCCGGGGTCGGATTTCCGAAAGTCAGGTCTCGAACGACTTTCTTCCCACCCTCAACATCGACATAAGGACCAAAATTCAGTTCGCGAGCCATGATGTTTTTATTCTAAACCACGATTGAGACGAGGTATGTAGCCCCTGTGTTCTCTGTGCCCCCCATGGTGAAGCCTAGGGGTTGACCACAACCTTTCCGAACATCCGGCTCGTTTCGAGATATTCGTGCGCGGCACGAATCTCTCTCAGGGGAAAAGCCCGGTCCAGCACCGGTTTCAGCCTCCCGGCAAAAACGTGTCCAAGTACTTGGTTGAGTTCCGCCATGGTGCCCATATACGAACCGAGCAGCCGCAGTTGACGCGAGAAAAGGTGCCGTAAGTCGATCTTCACTTCGGGCCCGGTGGTCGCACCGCACGTGACCAATGTTCCCGCAGTCTTTAGCGACCGGATACTCTCATCCCAGGTGGAGACGCCCACGTGCTCAACCACAATGTCGACCCCCGCTTTATTGGTGATCTTTCGGACTTCCTCAGAGATCTTTTGCTTGTAGTGGTTGATGCCGTAATCGGCACCTAAGGCATGCGCCTTTTCCAGCTTCTTCTCGTCTCCCGCAGTGGTGATCACGCGGCAGTGAAATAATTTGGCGATCTGAATGGCTGCGATACCCACCCCCGAGCTGCCGCCGAGTACCAGCACCGCCTGTCCCGGGCGGATACTGGCCAGTCCGACGAGCATGTGCCACGCGGTGACGAAGACCAGAGGCACGCTGGCCGCCTGATTAAAATCCAGCGAGTCGGGGAATGGAATGATGTTCGCCCCCGGGACAGCAATCAGTTCGCAGTCGCCGCCATCCACCGCGTTGCCGAGGACGGTGAATTCGCGGCACTGGTTCTGCTTCCCCGCCAGGCAGTTCGCACAGTATCCGCAGAAATGCATGGGGGCAACCAGCACGCGCTGCCCCGTCGTAAAGCCGCTAACGTATTCGCCGATCTCAACGATCTCTCCCGCCACATCGCTGCCCAGAATGTGCGGCAGTTTCACGCCAGGCAGCCCCTTGCGCACCCACAAATCCAGATGATTGAGTGAGCATGCCTTGACTCGTACCACGACGTGGTCTTTCCGGGGCTGCGGATCGGGGACGTCTTCGTATTTCAGGACTTCAGGGCCACCAAACTGGTGGATGCGGACGGCTTTCATGGAGATCTCCTACCCAGCGACCGTACCACAGATGGCCACTGAATCGGCGGCGTTGCTTTTCGCTTCCCGATTGACTCCCGTCTGTTAACCGACTGATAATCAAGACTAGTCATGGACATTTACGAGCAGATCGTAGAACTGCGCCGCCAGGGACGTCGTGGAGCGGTCGCGACCATCGTGAATGTTCGCGGTTCGATCCCATCATTCAAAACGGCGAAGATGCTGGTACGAGATGACGGCTCTATTGTCGGCACGATCGGCGGCGGCTGTGTGGAGGCTGACGTCTGGCAGGCGGCCCGCGAAGTCATGGAATCGGAGAAACCCCGAACCTTAAAGTTCGACTTGAATCAGGATCCCAGGTACGACACTGGGCTGATTTGTGGCGGGACTCTGGAGATATTCGTGGAGCCGGTTCTTCCTCCAGCAGTACTTTACTTATTCGGGGCAGGCCACGTAGCTCTAAGCGTTTGCAGGACTGCGGCAGGCGCCGGATTTGAGGTGATTGTAGTCGATGATCGCTCGTCTTATGCCACCCAGGAGCGCTTCCCTGGCGCTCATGAGGTACACGCACTCGATTTTGACGAGGCAATGAAGAAGTTCGACCCCAGCGAGTCTGCCTACGTGGTAATCGTCACCCGCGGGCACCGCGATGATATGCGCATTCTGCGCTGGGCCGTACAAACCCGGGCTCGTTATGTGGGCATGATTGGATCGAAAAGAAAAGTGATTGAGATTTCCAAAGCTCTGCAGGGCGAAGGCATCCCCGCAAACCTGTTTGAGCGAGTTCACGCCCCGATCGGGCTGGATATCGGCGCGGTCACCCCCGAGGAGATTGGGGTTGCAATCACCGCCGAATTGATCGCGTTGCGCCGGCACGCCACGTCTGCCCTGCCCTATCTGAGCTGGTTCAAAGCACAACAGCACGATGCTGATACGGAGCGTGAGAATTCTGTGACGACAGAGCCACCGAAGGCTGATTCCAAGCACTGACATTGCCCGCACTTTCTGCTATGTTCCCCAACATGTCGCGCGCCTCGAGCTTTGCTGGAGTGATCCTCGCTGCCGGTGAGTCTTCGCGCATGGGCCGCGACAAGGCCTTGCTTGCGTGGCCTCCAGCTTCTGAGCGTTCAGCTTCGGAGGGGACATTTCTCTCGTCCGCCATCCGCTCCTTGTCGGCTGCAACTGATTTCGTAGTGATCGTGGCGGGAAACAATGAAGCGAGCCTGGCACCGGTCGTGTACGCCAATGGCGCATTTATCGTGGTAAATCCCGATCCGAGCCGGGGGCAGTTCAGTTCCCTGCAAGTGGGCCTGCGCGAAGTGCTAAACCGAGGACGTGATGCCGCGATTATTACCTTGGTCGACCGTCCGCCAGCGGCCATGGCTACGGTTCAAACGCTGCGCGAAGCCTTCGAAGCAGCGGAGCAGAAGATCTGGGCAGTCGTGCCCGAGTACGCTCAGAAGCATGGACATCCTTATGTGGCGGGGCGAGAGATGATCGAGCGCTTTCTGCGCGAACCCACCAGCGGGAATGCGCGTGACGTCGAGCATCGCTGCCTGGATCACATTCAATATCTCCCGCTGAGCGATCCTTTTGTCGCCCTCAACATTAATACTCCCGAAGACTACGCAGCCTTACTCGCGCAACCCTGATTCCGCAGCGACTCCCGGCCAATTGCGCATTTAGACGCGGACAAGTTATTGTCGAATGCAATGAACACCGCTCAATCCCTGCCGCTTACAACCGAAAATTTCCTGCAGTCCGTCCTGGCGCTCCGGCCTCGCGTTGCCGCGTTTGATTGCGACGGCACCCTGTGGTCGGGAGACGCGGGTGAGAACTTCTTCGCTTGGGAGATCGAAAAAGGCGTCGTATCCCCAGAGGTCGCCCGGGCGATGCGCGACCGTTATGCCGAGTACAAGGCAGGCAAAGTCACCGAAGAGGACATGTGTGGAGAGATGGTCTCCATGCACAAAGGCCTCACCGAGGCGGCCATGATGACAGCGGCGCGCGAGTTCATGACTTCCGCATTCCCGGGCCGGATTTTCCCTGAAATGATGGACTTGGTTCGACGGCTGCAGAAACAAGGCTGCGAAGTCTGGGCGGTCTCGTCTTCGAACGAGTGGATCATTCGCGCTGGCTTGGAGCAGTTTGGAATCGGTGCGGATCGGATCCTGGCAGCCAAAGCCCAGATGAACGGCGAACTCGTGGGCGAACGCCTTGTGCGGGTCCCTTCCGGGCCCGGCAAACCGAAGGCGCTGCGTGAAGCATTGAACAAGGAAATTGATGCGGCCTTCGGCAATTCGCGCTGGGATGCCGAGATGCTGATGATCGCGAAGCACGCCTTCGCCGTCAATCCAAATCCGGATCTCGAAGCGATTGCGCGTGACCGGGGATGGGCGATTTATTTCCCGGACGGAACCAGGGGCAGGTAAGTTCGCGTCGGGCTCGATGCCGTTAAAATTAATCCATGTACTCCGCCCGGTTGCTCGATCACTTTCAGAACCCGCGCAATGTGGGCGAACTGCCGGATGCAGATGCTGTGGCGGAAATTCAGAATCCGGCGTGCGGTGACGTAATTCGCCTGACGCTCAAAGTGCGTGCCGATCGAATCGAGGAAATCCGGTTCAAAGCCAAAGGATGCGTTCCAGCGATCGCCTGCGGATCGGCCCTAACCGAATTGGCCCGGGGCAAGCCTGCCCCGGAAGTGCACCGGTTGAAACGCGACGATATCATTGCAGCCCTGGGCGGCCTGCCGCCAGCCTCCACGCATGCTGCCCAGTTGGCACTGGATGCCTTATCCACTGCTCTGTCCCAGATCGAAAGTTCGCCTCCCCGTGAGACCCCTCAAGGCAACTGATTCAAATAACAAGACCCGCCGGTGTACTGCGCCGGAGGAGTGGGCGGCGTTGTCCACGGGGGGAAGTTGAAGTTGAAGAAACCGGTCATATTCTGCTGGGCCGCATCGCGCTTAGTAAGCGCCGGCAGTCCGAATCTGGTTTCAATCAGCTTCAGGATGGCCGTGTAATCCGATGCGGTGTGGTTGACGTAGTGCTTCCTGGCATAGGGGGAAACCACCAGCAGAGGCACGCGGTAACCGGTGTATGTGAAATCGCAATTGGGGCCGGTCGTGGTCGTGCATATATCGCCGGGTTGTAAATCCACGGGCTTGATGCCATCTGGGCTGACTGCCGTGTGCGCCGGGACGTGGTCGTAGAGTCCGCCAGCCTCGTCGTAGGTGAGGATGAATGCGGAATCCTTCCACGATTTGCTTTTCATCAGCGCGTTGATGAGCGAGGCTGTGTACTGCGCTCCGAGCTGAATATCGATGGGATACTGATCCGAATCCGATCCATGCTCGTCGAGCCCGGCTGGCGACGCCGGTTCAATCATTGCGACCTGCGGCAAAGTCCCGTTCTGCACATCCGTGAAGTACTGCGCGATGGGAACCAGATGGCTGGGATAGTTGGTCGGAATGGTGTGTCCCCATTGAAAATCCTGTATGTAGCTATGGGCCAGTAGGCACTGCGCAGTGGGATTCGAAGCGCACGGGGTATTCTTCGGATTCACGTAAATCTTCCAGCTGATTCCCGCAGCCTGTAACTCCTGAAAAATGGTTTTGGCGGTCAGAAGCGACTGGTCCCTGCTGTTGGTCCCGATGGGATACGCATACCCCTGAGAAGTCGCGGCCATCATGTAGTGGCGGTTGGGCTGCGTTCGGGACATGACAGGCGCGAACCAGCGGTCGGAGGTCGAGAACCGTGACGCCATATAGTAGTAGTAATTCAGCGCGGTCCCGTCGTAATAACCCATGCTGCGAATGCCTTTGGTGTCGTTGTAGGGCGGGACATTATTTCGCCCATCGTGAGCGGATGTATACACGTATCCATCCAACGTAGGCGTGCTGGAAATCGGATTCGAGTAGTTCCACTGTACGTGGCTCTCGTTCCACGACGGGCTGGGGTTTTCGATGCACTGCGTGACCAGGTTGTAGGAGGCTATCTTCGGACTGTTGCTATCCAGCTTGCAATCGTTCGGTGGTGGGTAGTTCGGATCGCACCCCGGGTTGGTTGGGGGCGGCCCGTACAGTGGGGCAGCACCCGAGGTGGGATTGAACTGCGGCAATCCATCGTAGGAAATATCGGTGAATTTATTTTGCCGCCAGTATTCCCGCAATGCGCCCCAGTAGTGATCCAGCCCGCGATTTTCCTGCGCCATGAAAACGATGTGATTCAGAACTTTTACCGTCTGGTTCACGTTGAAGGTTAAGGTCACCGACACGTTGGTATTCGACGTAACCGTGCAAGTGAGACTCGTTCCCTTGCAGGCCCCGCTCCATCCCACCAAGTACGATCCAGTGGCGGGCTTCGCCGTGAGCGTCAGTTGAGTCCCGGACGCGAAGGCTGCCGAGCAGGTGGGCTTGCAATTGATCCCGGCAGGGTTGCTCGTGACGGTTCCCGTGCCGGTGCCATTCACGGTGACGGTGAGCGTGTAACTGGTCGCGCTCGCCGCCGCAGCACTCAACACCAGCATGAAAAAAACTCCGAGCAGCGCCCGAGTCCAGACCGATATTCGCCAGTACAAGCAGCCTCCTAAAGTATTGCTTTGAGGAATAGGAGTTGGATGAAAGGAGCAGAGATGCTGTTGTCACCCAAAAGCAGCCGGAATCCAGCCCAACCGCACTCGTAAGTACAAGACTTGGAATAAGATTCCGGTATGGCCTTGGCGGAGCACCCGAAGCGGATCGCCTGTCTGCAGCCGAGCGCAACCGTCACCCTTCAGGCCATTGGGGAACTGGATCGGGTAGTCGCGTGTACGCGGTACTGCCTGGATGTCGTGCCCGAAATAGCAGCGCGAGCGCCCGTCATCCTCGCTGATTCATGGACGGCGGATGCTGCGGAGATCCTGCAGGCAAAACCCGATCTGGTCATTGCCTCCGTTCCCTATCAAGAAAAAGCGGTGGTCGAAATTCTGAAGGCAGGCATTCGCTTTCTCGGTCTTGCGCCAAAGACACTGGCCGACATCTATACCGATATCGCGACGATAGCCGGGGCCATTGGTGCGGGCGGTCGCGGAGAGCATGTGATCGCTGGCATGCAGGCGCGGGTCGATGGCGTTCGGCAACGCGTGAGCGGCGAGTCGAGGCCGAGGGTCTTCTGTGAAGAATGGGGCAAACCCATCATCGCCTCGCAAGCGTGGGTGGCAGAATTGGTGGAGGCCGCTGGTGGTTCATTCGTGGGCGAATGCGGCCGCTCCATTTCAGCCAACGAAGTTCTGGATGTGAATCCCGAGGTCATCGTGGCCGCCTGGTGCGGAGCCGGAGATCGCGTTCCGCTGGAAAAGATAATTGCGGCTCGTGGCTGGCAAAGCACTTCCGCTGCGGCAAGGAGGCGGGTGTACTGCATTCGCGACGAGTTTCTGAATACTCCCGCGCCGGTACTGCTCGACGGACTAGATGCCCTGGCTTGGACCATTCATCCGGAAGTGTTTCCCCGCACCAAAGGAATCCGGCAGATTACCGCGGTCTCAGGTAGAGACGTTGCCAGCAACGTCTCTACACGCGAGGATTGATCCTTTGGCAGATAATTGTATTTTCTGAGGTAATATCTCGGTCATGGCGGTTGCCGCTCGAATCGAAGAAGTCCGCAACGAACTCACCGACTTGGCTGAACGCAGCCGAAGCGCTGCGGAGCTCATGCAGTCCGTTGTGAAACTACTTCATGATCGCATGCTGAAGTACAACTGGGTGGGCTTCTACCTGCTCGAACCCGGTGCGGAACCGCCCGTACTTGTGCTGGGCGCGTTTGAGGGAGCCATGACGCCGCACACGCGCATTCCTTTGAACCAGGGAATCTGCGGTGCAGCAGCTTCCAGCGGGCAGACGGTCGTCGTGGACGATGTAAATAAAGATCCGCGTTACCTCGCCTGTTCGCTGGAAACAAAATCTGAAATCGTAGTTCCGGTTTTCGTACGCGGTAAGATCGTCGGCGAACTCGATATCGACAGCCACTTCCCCGCCGCCTTCACTCCAGAGCATCAAGCTTTGGTGCAATATTGCGCTCAAGTTGTGGGACGGAAGATGGAAGCCTTCCAGGCATGAAGCGGGTGGTGGCGGGCCTCATCCTGCAAGAAGGCAAGCTTTTGGTGTGTCAGCGTACACGCCATCAGACGATGCCGCTCAAGTGGGAATTCCCCGGCGGAAAGATCGAGGAAGGCGAGCAGCCCCGTGACGCCTTGCGCCGCGAACTGGAAGAGGAACTCGGGATCCTGGCGACCATTGGCGACGAGGTTGCCCGCGTTCGGCACGAGTATCCCAACGGTGGCATGGTGGAACTGCGCTTCTACATCGTTCGGGAATACAAAGGAGAGCTGGAAAATCGCATCTTCCGCGATATGCAATGGGCCGATCCGCCCGAACTTCCCAAGTTCGACTTTCTTGAAGCCGACCTTACCCTGGTGAATGATCTCGCACGTGGAAAGCTTCTCTGAGTCCGACTAGCCGCCCTTGCCGGTCGCCGACGCATACATCCAGGCCAGCGATAAGGCAACCACAATAGCCGTGGTCGCCCACGCGATGACATTAAACAGACGCGTGTTCGTGTATTCGCCCATCAACTCCTTCTTGTTGATCAGCAGGAGCATGAACACAAGCACAAATGGCAGCACAACTCCATTCAGTACCTGCGACCAGAGAACGATATTCACCAGGCGGTCCGAGGGGATGAGGAGGACTAAGACTCCTCCCGCAGCAATGAGGAAGGTATAGAGCCAATAAAAGAATGGCGCCTCCCCGAACCTCCGGCCGACTCCGGATTCAAAACCCAGCCCTTCGCAAACGGTGTAAGCCGTGGAGAGCGGCAGAATGGACGCCGCGAACAACGAGGCATTGAACAACCCCACGGCAAACAGGATGTAGGCGTAATCGCCGGCCAGAGGCTTGAGCGCTTGTGCGGCATCGGCAGCATACTTGATATCCCGAAAGCCATGCATGTAGAGAGTTGCGGCACAAGCCACAATAATGAACCAGGCCACCACGTCGGTGAACATGCAGCCAGTCACAACATCCAGCATGGATGCCCGGTACTGCCGCCGCGTGATTCCCTTCTCCACGATGGAAGACTGCAGGTAAAACTGCATCCAGGGAGCGATCGTCGTGCCCACGACGCCGATGACCATGAACAGGTAGGTCTGATCGCGAAAAGCATGCGGGTCGGGAGGCTTGAAGGTTGCAATCGTCGCATCCTTCCAGAAGGGATGCGCCAGGATACCTGCCAGAATGTAAGTAACGTAGAAGAAAGAGGCCGCCAGGAAAACTTTCTCCACCGTCTTGTACTGCCCCTTTACGACAATGAACCAGACAATGACACCGCAGATGGGAACGGTGTACACGCGCGGCAGGCCAAAAAGCTCCAGGCTGGTGGCGATCCCGATAAATTCGGTCACAACGTTGCCGAAGTTGATCACCAGGATGCCCAGCATCATGAAAAACGTGATGCGCAACCCGAACTCTTCCCGGATGAGATCACTAAGCCCCTTGCCCGTCACCGCACCCATGCGGGCGCACATCTCCTGAATTACGATCAGAGCGATCGTAATCGGAATCATGGTCCAGAGAAGAAGATGTCCGAACTGCGCTCCGGCCTGAGAATAGGTCAGGATGCCGCCGGCATCATTGTCGACGTTCGCAGTGATGAAGCCCGGGCCCACGACGGCGAAGAACAGCAGGATCCGGGTTTTCCAGCGCCTCAGAAACCTCACCATGGGCACATTTCGCAGACATAGGGGTGGAGCGGATTACAGCTACGACGACGCCACAGAATAAATGCAAGGAGGGAAAATGAACAAATGAAATCTGCCGCGCGCGCTCACGATTTACGCACTGGAGCATCCGATCAGCAAATTTCAGAGGGGAATCTGGACAACTTTCAGCGCGCGATTTGCTGAATCCACATAGCCAACGAGTGCCACGCCGCTGTCTTTCCAATCGGAATCCTGATTTGCTGCACAAGAATCAGAAACGCGCAGCCCCAGACGGTCGCGCGGTGCACCTTACGAGTGCACCAGAGATCATAGGCGAGCAGGAGAAGCAAGAACGCATAGGTGGCAATGGCCGCTCGTGGCGCGTTCCTGTGAATGATGTGCCACGGCCAGCGCGCAAAGGCCGCGATCAGCAGTGCGGTATTGGCAATATAGATGAGGCGTTTGTGGGCCGCGGAATCGAAACGCAAACGGAATGCGAATGCGATCAAGGTACCGAAGATCAACATATCCGTGAGTGGAATGATATAGAAGAAATACGGATCAAAGTTGCCCGGGGCAGTTCCGCGCGCCAACCTGTCCGTCGCCGCCATGACTCCGATCACGACCATACTGCACGCCAACAGAAATGCGGCAATACCAAGCTTCTTATGAATGTCCACCCGATGGGTTGCTACCAGCGACGTTTGCGTCACCAGCAGCAGGATCCAACTCGAAAAGACGGCGCCGTGAATATGGATGATGGTGCTGGGCAGGGGCGCCTTGAAGATGCCGGCCAGGTAATAACTGGGACCGAATCCCACGAACACCGTGGCCAGCATCAACAGTGCTGTCGAGGAGAAAAAGATGTGGTCAAAACGCCTTCCGGGAAGAGTGGACACCGGCTTTACAAACGTACGTGGCGGCGCAACCGCAGTGCTCATCCGACACCCAATCTGCCAGCCTCTCATGGCGGCAGCCCCAAGATGCCCGAGATTGTACCTCTTTCCGCGGCGGGCGAAAAGGAAACAGCGGAAGCCAGGCGAGGCTCAAGCCCGAGTCTCTCGCACTATGCTTGGTCTTTTAGTTTGAGCTTGGACTTGTTTTCTTCCAGGAAGGCCTTGATCTCGTCAGCTGCCCCCAGCAGACGATTCCATTGTTCGTAATAAAGCGTCACTGGGAAGCGGCCGAGTCCGTAGACGCTCACTCCACCTTTTTCTCCGACTTTGAAAATCAGGTCGCCACTCCGCTTTTTGACTTCGACTTCTTTTTCCAGTTGAGCCAGCTTAGCTTTTAGTTCTTCGTAGCTTGGTTCTGCCATGAGTACCTCGAATAGGATGATGCGAATGCGCTCTCGCGTTACTGTAGCTTCCTATACTAACGTGCCACAGGCCAGCACGCAGCGGAGAACCGCATACATGTTGTGTGGCGGGTTCGAAGCGGGAAAGTATGAGAGTTCGCTGCTTAACGTTCCTAAACCGACGTAACGAATTGTGAAGACATAAAGCTGGCCGAACATTGTTAGAATTAGAACCACCTTCACAGTTGGCGCGTTTAAGTTAATCTGGGGGAAATGCTTGTCCAAAGTACGGTTTGCTTATTCAGTCGCCGGTCTGTTACTGGCGAACATGCTGCCGCTCGGTCGGGCGCAGGATTCGCCGACACCACCGCCCGCAACGTCTTCGCCGTCCGTTCAACAACAGACTCAGCAGGCTCCCGGCAAGCCGGAAGAAGCCAACGGCACAGGCAAACCCGCCCCCAAAGGCACTTCGAACGACAGGCTTTTTTATGCCCTGCCCAACTTCCTCAGCCTGGAAAACACAGGTAAGATCCCCCCGCTCAGCAGCAAAGAGAAATTCAAAGTAGTCACGCGGGGTGCTTTCGACTACATCGAGTACCCCTGGTACGGACTTCTGTCGGCGATCAATCAGGCGGACGATGCCGAACCCGCTTACGGTCAAGGGTGGGGGGCTTACGGAAAACGTTACGCGACCTCATTTGCCGATGGCACCATCGAAAACTTCATCACCAGTGCGATCCTGCCATCCATTCTTCACCAGGATCCAAGGTTCTATCACTCGGAGGCGGGAGGCTTCACGCATAAAGCCGGCTACGCGGTAAGCCGTATTTTTCTGACGCGCACCGACTCGGGCGGTACGGCGTTCAACTATTCCGAGGTGGTGGGCAGCGCGTTATCGGCTGCGATTTCCACCTACAGCTATCACCCCCGCAGCACCACACTCCGTTCTCCCAGCGGCCCACGCTATATCCCGTCAGATAGGACCCTGGCCAACACCGCCAATGTATGGGGATCGCAGGTCGCCTTCGACACGGTTACGATCGTGATCAAGGAATTCTGGCCCGACATTCACCGCAAACTTTCTGGTAAATCCAAGGGCAGCCCGAGTCAGTAGAAATCAGTTTCGAGTTTCAGTTTCGAGTGGGCGGGGCAGCCGAGGGGCTCCGCAGAGCCTTGAAACTGGAAACCGAAACTTGAAACTTCTACCACGCTCTGCGGCCTATCTCGGCTGGCCGGTCGGTCACCAGTTCCGGGTGCAGACGGCGGAAACTTTCGCTTACGTGGCAGTTCCAGCAGACCGGCTGGTGAGTGGAAAAAATCTCCGGCAGCTTTTCCGGGCTTAGCTCTTTCCATTCCGTCGTCTTGAAATCCGGACCCAGCAACGCAGGCGCGTGATCCCATTGATGCAGGCCGCCCATCGGCTTGCCGCAGAACACGCAGCTCTTGCCCTCGTACCACTTCGAAACGATATTCCACACCAGGCAGTTCTGTGAGTCTGCCTCGATTTGCTGTAAGCAATCCTGCCCGCAGTTTTCACGCTCGGGCCAGCGCGAGCATTGTTTCAGCTGCAGCGTGGGCTCATTGAAAAAAGTACCCAACGCTGCCTCTCCCGCGGCTACCTGCACCGCCTCCGCCGTGTGGCTTTCCGGGCAGGTTATGAGGCGGTCACCGCGAAGACGAAAATACGTACGCAGCCCCGGCACCGCCCGTAATACAAACAGCCCACAGGCCAACACAATAACGGCGATGATGATACTCAGAACGGTGACTGTCATGGGACCACCTCCGGCGCGCGGTTGGCTTACATGAGCGATCCACGCGGCCTCTAACCCAAGTGTGGCGAGGCCTGACCTGCCGGGCGATAGCCTGCATCACGGCAACAAGTGATTGCGATCACATGGATGAAATACGTAGGGGCGGACCCATTGGTCCGCCCCGAGACCAATGCATGCCTGAACGTTAGCGAAGCACGTGATTGCGCAGCTGCATCTTCACCGCGACCGAGAGCCGGCGGATGCCCTCACGAATCTGCTCCGGCTGCGAATGGGAGAAATTCAATCGCATGTGCCGGCCCCCGTCAGAGCCATTGCCATTCGCCGGGTAGAAGCTGTCCCCGGGAACGAAGGCAACGTTCTCGGCCAGCGCCGCTCGCAGAAGCGCCTGCGAGTCCGTTCCCTCAGGCATGGTCACCCACAAGAAAAGACCCCCCTTAGGATGAGTCCAGGTGACTTCCGAAGGGAAATACTCCTGCAATGCATGCAGCATGGCATCGCGCCGCTCGCGGTAAACCTGGCGAATCAGCTTGACATGCTGGTCGAGGAAGCCATCCCGCGCAACTTCGAATGCCACATATTGATTGAAGGTGGAAGTATGCAGGTCAGCGGCCTGCTTGAGTTGAACCAGTTTGCTGATGACATCTTCCGGAGCCACGATCCAGGCCAGGCGAATGCCGGGCGCCAGTGTCTTGGAAAACGTGCTCAGGTAGATAACGTTTCCCAGCGTGAACCCGTTATCGCGACGAACGTTCTCGCGATCCAGCACCACCAGGGGCGAGATGTGTTCGCCTTCATAGCGCAACTGCCCATAAGGATCGTCTTCGATGATGGGAATCCCGTACTTATCGGCCAACAAGATCAGCTGGTGCCGGCGGCCCTCCGACAGCGTCACGCCCGCCGGATTCTGGAAATTGGGTAGCACGTACATGAACTTCGGACCGGCTCGCAGGCTGGAATCCAGCTGCTCCGTCAGAAGTCCATCTTCGTCCACCGGCACGGAAACGTACTGGGCTCCGTAGACATTGAATGCCTGCAGTGCGCCGAGGTAAGTGGGCGCTTCGACCAGGATGCGATCTCCCCGGTTAATCAGCAGTTTGCCGATCAGATCCAGTGCCTGCTGCGACCCGGAAGTAATCAGCACGTTATCGGCGCTGGCCACGATGCCGTAACGGGCAAGATTACGAGCGATCATCTCGCGTAAGGGCTGGTAACCTTCCGTCGTGCCGTACTGAAGGGCTTGCGGTCCATGTTCAGACAGGACTTTGTGGCAGGCTTCGTTGAAACGCTGCACCGGGAAGACATCGGGGGCGGGAAGGCCGCCGCCAAAAGAAATGATCTCCGGCTTCTGAGTAACTTTGAGAAGCTCCCGGATGGCGGAACTCTTGATGCCCAGGGTGCGCTGCGCGTAACGCGACTTCCAAAGCGTAGACATTCGATTCTCCTCGACACCACGCCACTTCTGAACGTTAGATGCGAAACTCCGGACACGTGCTTCTGAGTTAATCTCAAGTCTCAATTTCGGGTTCGAGTTATGGCTCTGAAACTCGAAACCCGAAACCGCCCTTCAGTCCTCTCCCACCAGTTCCGGCTCAAGCGCCACGTGGCCTCGCGGATGCGTGTAGGTATCATTTTCCTGCGCATCCACGACCGCGATGGCGGCGACGTTTACGATCTCTTCGACGCTCGCGGTACGCTGCAATACGTGCACCGGACGGCTCATGCCCATAAGGATTGGCCCGATCAGCTCTCCGCCACCTATCTTTGCCGCCAGCTTGCAGGCAATGTTGGCCGAAGCCAGATCGGGGAAAATCAGGACATTGGCCCCGCCCTTCAGCGAACTGAAAGGATAGTGCTGCTCGATAATCTCCGGAGAGAGGGCTTCATCCGCCATGATTTCGCCGTCCACGATCAGCGTGGGATCGGCAAATTTGATCAATTCCACGGCTCTGCGCACCTTGGTGCAAATGGGATGATCCACCGCACCGAAACTGGAGAAGGAAAGCAGTGCCACGCGGGGAACAAGATCGAATCGCCGTGCCATATGCGCCGTACAGAGCGCGATTTCGACCAGATCTTCTGCTGTCGGCTCTATGTTGACGCTGGTATCGGACAAGAAGAAGACCTCCCCTTTGCGCGTGATAACCACATAGCACCCCGAAACGCGATGCAGTCCTTCCCGCATGCGCACGATCTGCAGGGCCGGACGAATCGTATCCGGGAAGTGCTGCGTCACCCCGGAAACCAGCGCGTCTGCATCTCCCATGTGAACCATCATCGAGCCAAAGACGTTGCGGTTGTCGATCAGCGTAGTTGCTTCTTGCAGGGTCACACCCCGGCGCTGCCGCAAGCGAAATAGTTCGTGAATGTATATCTCGCG
>JAICJP010000343.1 GCA_025928375.1 Candidatus Sulfotelmatobacter sp. | reverse complement strand
GGACGAGCACTTCTATGAATCCGAGCAGTTCTCCTATCACTGGCCGCTGTACGGCTTAGGTCTTGCCGATGAGGTCCTGCAGCAGGTCTACCACGACAACGCCGCGAAACTCCTGGCCGCACGAGAGGGGTAGCCCATTTCTTTTCGCGAGTGAGGGCGTCGCTTAATCGACATTCAAAATCCAACCGCCTACAATCAGCTTGATGGACCTCACCGACCAGCAGCAGCCGGCCACGGAAGAACGCGACAACAGCCGCATCATCATCGCGGTCGCGGTCACACTCGTGATCGGAGGCGCGCTGGCCGCCGCTTTCTTCCTCCGCCAGCCGCCCCGCCAGGCCAAGACTCCTTCTCCCTACATCGCGAAGCTGAAGTTGTCGGATTTCAAGATGAGCGCCGCCGAAAACTTCATCGGAGCCACCGTCAGCTACATCGATGGCACCATCACCAACACCGGCGACAAGAGCGTCACCCACGTGATGGTCGAAGTCAATTTTGAAGATTCCATGGGACAGGTCGCTCAACGCGAAGACGTCGCGCTTCGCATCGTCAAGAGCAATGGCGCCTACGAGGAACCCGTCGATCTCACTGTATCGCCCTTGGCTCCGGGCAAAAGTGAATACTTCCGCCTCACTTTCGACAGCATCTCCGCGCAGTGGAACCACCAATATCCCGACATCACCATCACCGATGTAACCCTCAAGTGAGACGCGCTCCCCTCCGCTACAATTGATCCGTGCCAGAAGTAAAACCATTCCGCCTCACGGAGTCGGTCAAAGCTGCCGGTTGAGCGTCCAAGCTGAGTCCAGCGGCGCTGGACAAAGTGCTTGGGAAATTAGCCCGGCAACACGACCCCAATGTTCTGGTCGGCTTCGATCACGCCGACGACGCCGGCGTGTATCAAATCGCTCCCGACCAGGCGCTGGTGCAAACAGTAGACTTCTTCACCCCCATCGTGGACGATCCTTACACCTTCGGCCAGATCGCCGCCACCAACTCGCTAAGTGATGTTTATGCGATGGGAGGCAAGCCGCTCACCGCGCTTGCCCTGGTCTGCTTTCCCGACAAAGCGGACCTCGAAATTCTCGAACGCATCCTTGCCGGCGGCCTTTCAAAAATGATCGAAGCCGGATGCACCGTCATCGGCGGCCACAGCATCCGCGATGAAGAAACCAAGTTCGGCTACTCCGTCACAGGCCTGATCCATCCCAAAAAGATCTACGCGAACCAAGGCGCCCAGCCGGGAGACGCGCTGATCCTGACCAAAGCCATAGGCACAGGCGTAATCTCTACCGCCATCAAAAAAGAAAAAGCCCGACCGGAATGGATCGAAGCCGCCATCGCGTCGATGACCACGCTGAATAAACAAGCCGCCGAAGTTATAACCAACCACGTAGGGACAGCCTCTCAGGCTGTCGGTTCGAGCGAAGCTCGACAGGGGTTTGCCGTTCACGCTATGACCGACATCACCGGCTTCGGCCTGATCGGTCACCTTCGAGAAATGATGCTCGCTTCAAACGTCTCAGCCACAATTTCCGCCAGCTCAGTTCCCCTTCTCGAAGGCGCCCTCGAGTGCGTGAACCAAGGCCACATCCCCGGCGGCCTGAACAACAATCGCGAATTCGCCGAATGCACAGTGGAATACGACTCCGAAGTCCCTGCAACCCTCCGCACGATCCTCTACGATCCTCAAACCGCCGGAGGCCTGCTGATCGCCGCGGCAAATGGCAAACAGTTGCTAAGCAGGTTGCAAGCCGCCGCCATTCCCGCCGCCCAAATAGGCGAAATCCGTGAAAAAGTCAGACCCCTAATCTCAATCGTGAAATAGCGTCGTGCAAGGTTGCCCCACCCTTCCCGCGTCTTTAGCGGGAGGGTGGGCGGTTTTGAAAGTGTAGCGCCGCACAAATTCCGGGAGCGCAATCCGTACAGCAGCATCTATAAAAGGTCACTGCCGAATAACTGATCTGGAGAAACATCATGCAATTTCGCACTCTCGGCCGCCAGGGCCTCGAAGTCTCAGCCGAAGGCCTCGGCTGCATGGGCATGTCCGAGTTCTACTCCGGACGCGACGACAACGAGTCCATCGCTACCATCCATCGCGCCCTCGAAATCGGTGTCACCTTCCTCGATACTGCCGACGTTTATGGCCCCCACCTCAACGAGGAACTGGTCGGACGCGCCATCAAAGGCAAGCGCGACCAAGTCGTCCTCGCCACCAAGTTCGGAATCGTTCGCGATCCCGCCAATCCCATGGCGCGCGGCGTGAATGGCAAGCCTGACTACGTGAAGAAATCCTGCGAAGCCAGCCTGCGCCGCTTGGGCGTGGACTGCGTTGATCTCTACTACCAGCACCGTGTGGACCCCGACACTCCCATCGAAGATACGGTGGATGCGATGGCGCAACTGGTCAAGGAAGGCAAGGTCCGCTTCCTGGGCCTCTCAGAAGCCAGCCCCGACACCCTTCGCCGCGCCATGAAGGTTCATCCCATCAGCGCGCTGCAAACCGAATACTCTCTCTGGTCGCGCGATCCCGAGCAGCAAATCCTGGCCACCTGCCGCGAATTAGGCATAGGATTCGTTGCCTACAGCCCTCTCGGTCGCGGATTCCTTACCGGACAATTTCGCTCCTTTGATGATCTCCCGGCCGACGACTACCGCCGCAACACGCCCCGCTTCCAGGCCCAGAACTTCCAGAAAAATCTGGATCTGGTGCGCCGTGTGGAAGAGATCGCAATTGAAAAGCACTGCAAGCCATCCCAACTCGCCTTAGCCTGGGTTCTGGCACAAGGAGACGACATCGTCCCCATCCCCGGAACGAAACGCAGAAAATACCTCGAAGAAAATGTAGGTGCGCTAAACGTAAATCTAAGTCAGGAAGATCTAGCGAGAATCGACGAAGTCTTCCCGCCCGACGTAGCCGCAGGCAAGCGCTATCCCGACCACATGATGGCCGCAGTAAACCGCTAAGCTCCGAAGGGTGCCCCACACACAACGTGCTGTTCGTTGTGTGTGGATTTTGATCTAGGGCATTTAGAGCCTGCTCATTCAGCGTGATCGCCACGCCTCAATCTCCCATACTCCCTTACCTTCCCATCCACCACCGCCGCGACGTATTTCCCCAACTCCACATCCCGCACCTGCACTACCTGATGCCCTTCCCGCGCCAGTTTGCCCCATCGGCTCGGCTTTTCCGGATTCTGTTCAATCATCTGATACTCGCGACCATCCACCTCCAGGCGAGCCGTCCGCAGTTTCAGGGATCCGGTTCTCTCGACCTTCACCGTTTTTTCCGCAGCCGGGACCACGCTGCCGCTCATCATCTCTTGCGCGGCAGCCGACAGCTTTTCGTGATTCAGCGGCACTGATCGACCCCCGCAAGAACTTCCCTTCGCTTAAACTAAGTCAGGATGCTCGACTTCTCCCGCTTCCAATTCCTGACCTTCGATTGCTACGGTACCCTGATCAACTGGGAAAGCGGCATACTCCCGGTTGTCCGCAGCATACTTGCCGCCCACGGCAAGAACGCAGACGATGCCACGCTTCTTGAACTATACGGAGATTTCGAGCATCGGGCCGAAGCCGCCCCATACCAGTCTTATCGCCAGGTCCTGGCCTCGGTCGTCGCTCAATTCGGAAAAGAGTTCGGCTTCGTGCCCACTGCGGAAGAATCAGCATCCCTGGCCGCTTCCTTGCCTCGCTGGAAGCCATGGCCCGACACCGTTTCCTCCCTCCAGCGCCTCAAGACCCGCTTTCGCCTCGCCATTCTCTCCAATATCGACGACGATCTATTTGCCGGGACTCGCCCGCAGCTCGGAATTGACTTCGACGAAGTCATCACAGCACAACAAGCGCGGGCCTACAAACCATCCCTGAAAGTGTTTGAGCTGGCCCTGAATCGAATCGACGCTCCCGCTCACCGCGTCCTGCATGTCGGCCAGAGTATTTACCACGACGTGATCCCCGCGCAGGCTCTAGGTTTGGCTTCCGTATGGGTGAACCGCCCCTCCGCCCGGCCCGGCATCGGAGCCGTCAAAGCCGCCGATGCCACTCCCGATGTGACCGTCTCCTCGCTCGAAGAATTAGCGGACATGGCAACCGAGGGACAAAGCCTCAGACCAGAAGCCTAAGCCCTGATCCCCGACCCCTGTTCTTGTGTGAAAAGCTTGTTTTGAATCAGAAACTGGCGGGAAGCTTCACAATCTTACTCTGGATGGCCCACATCACCAGCTCGGCTTTATTGTGTACCCCAAGCTTGCGCATGAGATTGAATTTGTGAGCGTCCACAGTCTTCGAGCTGAGTCCCAGGATGTTCGCGGCCGATCGCACCGTCTGCCCTTCGGCCAGCAGCTTCAAAATCTCCCGCTCCCGCGCGGTCAGATCGCGGTGCCGCGGCGCGGGATTCGACGGCCATTCTGCAATCTCCGCCCCACTTCTCTGGGGGCTGGCCGTGCATTCGATTGCGGCGGTCTTGCGTACCATGTCGACCAGTTCCTCCGCTGACGTGCGGCGCACGGCATAGGCACTATCCGCCAGATCGTCGCCTCGCGATTCTTCATCGTGATTGGTCAGGAATAGCACTTTGCTCGATGGCGACTCGCGCACGATCAGCCGCTCGGTTTGGACCGCGGTCCCCTCAAAAATGTGGTGATCGACTACCACGATGTCGGGCCGGTGGGTGAAAACGTCGCGCAACGTTTGTACGGCGTCCTCCGCCTCGGCTACCACCGCGATATCCGGTTCGTCGTCCAGCAGCCGACGCACGCCTTGCCGCAGCCAGGCTATGTCATGGGCCACAACGCACCGGATCTTTTGGTCTTGCTCATTCTGTGTCACCGGACACACAGGTCTCTCCTTGAGGGCCAGAGATTTCGACGTGGCGCTGGGCTCCATTGGCCCACGCGATTACTGAGGATGTACTTCTGATTGTAACCCGCCTGTTACCCTCCGTAGCGCAAAATTGTACGTTTTTGCGAAAAATCATGCACATCGAGCTCACCCCGGG
>JAICJP010000352.1 GCA_025928375.1 Candidatus Sulfotelmatobacter sp. | reverse complement strand
TTCCCGGTTTTTGCCACGGGGATCGTTCCCTCCACTTCCGTCCATCACTATCGCTTTGCAGGAGCGCAAGTCCCGCTGGTCTGCAATGGAGTACCGGTGAATCCGGGCGATATCGTGGTGGCCGATAGCGACGGGGTGGCTGTGGTGCCGAGAGCGCAGGCGCAATCGGTACTCACGCTGGCGCAGCAGATGGACTACAAGGAGCATGCGATGTATCCGGTGATCGAGCAGCTAAAATCCATTGTGCAGGCAGTGAAGAAATTTGGCCGCCTGTAGGGACACGGGTTGCAAAAAATCGATTTTCATCAGATAATCCAGCACTTTCATTTTTCGAATTTCTATGGCTGTTCGTCCGAAACGAAATTACGACATAACGGCCCTGCAGCGTGGGTTGCGGCTTCTGCACCTTTTCAGCGAGTCGCCGCGGGGCCTCACTGCAAAGCAAGTGGCGGCGCTTTCGAGGTTGCCGGTCAGTACCGTACATCGCTTTCTGGCAAATTTGGTGACTGCCGGGTTCTTGAACCGCGACGGAGAAGGTACGCATCACCTCGGCATTGCCTGCTTCTCAATCGGGCAGGCAGCGGTAGGGCAGCTTGATATCCGACGCCTGAGCCTGCCGTACCTGCGCGAACTCAACCAGCAGACTCGCGAGACCATCCACCTCACAGTGCGGCACGGGCTCTCCGCCGTGTACGTGGAGAAGCTGGACTCTCCCGAGCCGGTGCGAATACATTCCCGGATTGGCGCAGCAGTTCCGCTTCACTGCACTGCCGTCGGGAAGGTAATGCTGGCCTATATGCCTCCTGAAGAGCAGGACCGGATCATCTCGCAAATCGACTTGAAACGTCTGACTCCGAACTCGGTGGGAAATGTCCAAGAGCTTAAAACCGAGTTGTACCGGGTTCGCAAGAACGGATACGCCTGTGACCTGGAAGAGCACGAATTGCACATTCGCTGCGTGGCCGCGCCGATCTGGGATCACACCGGAAGCGTGCAATCGAGCGTCAGCATCACTGCTCCGACATTACGGATGCCGGTAACCCGGCTGCGGCAACTTGCGCCTCTGATTCAAGCGGCCGGGCTGAATATCTCGACTGAACTGGGATATCAGTCGGCGGTATCCGCGGCCCCGGTGACGATAAGAAACCGGAATGGCAAGACGGGCCTTGTGAAGATGGCGATATAACCCGCCAACATGTGAATTCTTAGCTGCTAAATCGAAAGGAGCACGTCATGAACTCTACCTCCACTCGAAGGACCTTCGCGATGCGTTTTGGTTCCATCCTGTCAACTCTTGGCATTGCTGCGGCGGTACCGCCTACGCGAGGTATGGCTGCGCCACGGGCGCAGGACAAGGGCGCGATCCGGAAGCTGAATGGGGAGGGCAAGCCTGGGAGCGCAAAAGAAGTCATTATGCCGGTCATTATTCACAACGGGCTGATTTACGTTTCAGGGCAAGGCGCGCATGACACGCGAGACAAGAAAGAATGGACGATTGAATCCCACACCACGATGGTGATGGACAAGATCAAGAAGATGGTTGAAATCGGAGGGGGAACGATGGACACCATCCTGCAAACCAATGTGTTTCTGGTAAACATTGAGCATTGGGAGGCGATGACGAAGGTATTCGGGAGTTACTTCCCCAATGGCGGACCGACTCGGACCACGGTGGCTGTCGCGGCGCTGCCGGGAGATTCACTGGTGGAAATCAACTGCATCGCTGCCATAGCGCACAAGTAAAAAGGGGGGAGGCTGTCATGGGACTGCAATTGAACTGGAACCGTCGCGGTTTTTTGGGAACGGCTGCGGCTGTGGCGGCCTCGATGTTCGCTCCGGGCAGACTTTGGGCGAGCGGGGGAAAAGGCAACGGAACTGCAGCGGTGACGGGTTTCGGCCAGAGCGGTAATCCCTATGATGAACTGGGCGTGCCCACGGTGATCAATTGCGAAGGGACTATGACCATGCTCGGGGGCTCGATTCTTCGGCCCGAACTCGAGGCGGTCATGGCGATGGCCGGGCGTCACTTTGTAAGCATTCCTGCGTTGGAGATTGCCGCCGGCAAGCGCATCTCGGAGATGCTGAAGTTGCCGGATGGCTACTCGGCGCTCGTGACCTCGGGTGCGGCCGCGGCCATTCAGTCGGGACTGGCAGGCATTCTCACGGGAGACAATGAGTCGTTCATCCGGCAGATACCCGATCTCACGGGCATGAAGTCGGAAGTCATCATTCAGAAATCGCATCGCAATCCATTCGATCACCAGTTGAGAAATACCGGGATAAAACTGGTCGAGATCGAAACGCGAGAGCAACTGCGGCAAGCGGTGAGCGATAAGACGGCGATGATGCATTTTTCGAATTTTGCCAATGCCGCGGGACAAATCAAAGTTGACGAATGGATCAAGCTGGGAAAGCAGTACAACATTCCGTGCATGAATGATGCAGCGGCGGATACGCCCCCGGTGTCGCATTTGTGGGATTACGCCAACATGGGATACGACCTGATCACGTTCAGCGGCGGCAAAGCCATGCGCGGTCCGCAATGTGCCGGACTGCTGATCGGGCGCAAGGATCTGGTCGGCTATGCACTCCTGAACAACAGCCCGAATGAGGACACGATTGGCCGAAGCCAAAAAGTCGGGAAAGAAGAAATCATCGGGATGGTGAAGGCGCTCGAACTGTATCTGAAAGAAGACCACGATGCCCTGACCCGGGAATGGCAGGCGCGACTGGAGCGGATCTCGGGTGAACTGACCAAGATTCCGGGTGTGAGCACTTCGTTCTTCACTCCTGATATTGCCAATCATGTGCCTCACATGCAGATCTCGTGGGATTCAAGAGTTCCGCTGGAATCGAAGCAGGTTTCGCAGATGCTGAGAAACTCCAAGCCTTCGATTGTGATTGGCGGTGGCGAAGGCCGGCCCGGACTCAGCATGTGTTCATTCATGCTGCAGCCGGGCGAAGACAAGATCGTGGCTGAACAATTATCGCGAGTGCTCCGCGAGCACTCGGCGTAGTCCGGTTCGCTGCAACTCAACCATGCCCTCGGCGAACACAAGTCGCGTACGCTGGTTTCTGGTCTTCTGGCTGTTTGTATTGAGTGCGGTCTCATATCTGGATCGCGTCAATTTTTCCATCGCGGGCGGGGCCATCGTCGACGCTTATCGGTTGACCCAGGTGCAACTTGGGGAAGTCATCAGTGCGATGCTGGCCGGCTATGCCCTCTTTCAAACTGCGGGAGGAAGACTGGCCGATCGTTTTGGCCCCCGCCGTGTGCTCACGTTTGGAGTCCTCTGGTGGGGGATTTTCACCGGCCTCACAGCGCTGGTACCCGCGAATATCAGAGGCGCGTTCTACGCATTTGTTGCGGTCCGATTCCTGCTCGGTGCGGGGGAGGCCGTGATCTATCCTGGAGCGAACCAGTTCATCGCACGGTGGATTCCATTTCGCGAGCGTGGAATCGCGAATGGGTGGATTTTCGCCGGTGTTGGCGCGGGTGCCGGCCTCACTCCTCCTCTGATCACCTACTTCATGCTGCACCACGGCTGGCGCTCATCGTTTTGGGTATGTGCAATCATCGGGTTCCTTGCCGCAGCGGTATGGTTCGTCGCTGCTCGGGACACTCCGGCCGAGCACCGTCGAGTATCGCCGTCGGAATTAGCCGAGATCCAATCTGGAGTTTCGCCCGATCGTGCGGGGCAGTCAGCAAGCAGCGGACGGGCAGCGCTTCTTCCATGGCGGAAGGTGGTGCGCAGCAAAGAAGTGCTGGCCTTGACAGTCAGCTACTTCTGCTACGGTTACGTGGCCTGGATTTTCTTCAGCTGGTTCTACATCTATCTTTCTCGGGTAAGAGGATTGAACCTCAAAGCGAGCGCTCTGTATTCCATGCTCCCGTTCATCGCCATGTCCTTAAGCTGCCTGGTAGGTGGCGCCATCAACGACCGGCTGACCCGGCTGTATAGTCCACGGTTGGGCCGCTGTGGCCTGGCGATTGTTGGCTTGGTGATTGCGAGTATTTTTATCGCTTGTGGTGCTTACGTACAAAGTGCTCGGCTCGCGAGCGTGATCCTCGCAGGAGGAGCCGGTGCAGTTTACCTTTCTCAGAGTTCCTTTTGGTCGGTGACGGTCGACATTGGCGGGGCGTCGTCAGGGTCGATTTCAGGATTCATGAATATGGGAAATCAGATCGGAGCTGCGATCACGGCGTCACTGACCCCCTGGATTGCAGCACGATATGGCTGGACAGCTTCATTCCTCGTCGCGGCTGGCCTATGCGTTGTCGGAGCGCTCAGTTGGCTCGTTATAGATCCCGTCAGAACACTGGAAACGACCACAGCTGCCGAACCGCAGGAGGTCCGTTCCTGAACCGCATTACAGGGTTACTTGAGAGTTCGCTTTTAGGGCCGATTGCAGCTTCGGGCTCAATAACGAAGCCGAGTTCGTGTCCAGATAAACCGTCGCGTTGGGATGACGCCTCAAGATGGACGCGGGAGCCATGGGACTGATCTCTCCTTCGAAGCACGCTTTAATGGCTTGAGCCTTGCGCTTGTCGGGAACTACCGCCAGGATTTCTTTTGCTTTGAGAATCTGTTTGGCCGACATCGAGATGGCATGCTCGGGGACTTTTGAGATGTTGGCGAACCAAGCTTCCCCTACCTGCTGCTGGCGACACGCTTCATCGAGGTTGACGATCAGGTAAGGATCTTCCGTGTTGAAGTCCGCTGGTGGATCATTGAAGGCGATGTGCCCGTTTTCGCCGATGCCCAGGAATGCGATATCGACCGGGGACGAGGCTAACTGCTTGCCAGCTTCGCGGACCACCGC
>JAICJP010000074.1 GCA_025928375.1 Candidatus Sulfotelmatobacter sp. | reverse complement strand
GTCGCATCACTGGCCGGAGGAAGATCTGCTCCCGGTTTGCTGATGATCTCGACGCCTACACTCTTCTCTCCCGAGCCACCGGCATCAGGCATCCCCGCAGCGCCGCGAGCTTCTTTGCTCACCACGCTAGTCGCCGAGACTACTTCCGGATCCACCAGGCTGGGATCGCCGGTCTGGGCGGCCGCGGCTACATCGGGACCCTTCTTGATCAGTCCCATCATTCTCTGCATGGCGGTAGTTTCACCGCGGCTGTCGATTTCGGCCTTGTTCTGGGCCACCGCAGCCTTCGTCGGACGCGGAATCGGCTGGTGCAGAGCGGCGAGCCGCTTCTTGGCATCGTCATAACGATCCATCAACGGATAGCGCGTGATGATCTTCGAGTACTCCGCGCCCGCCTCTTTCGTCAGCTCGCCGATGTACTTCGACTTACCCGCCTCGCTGGTGCAGCCACGCGGCAGGCCGTGCTCGTCGCAGCTCGGAGCGTTGCGGACACGCGCAATCTGCGCTTCGAAGTTTTGCCCCAGCAAAAACAGCGCCTCGTCCGCCCGGCTGTACAACGGATATTTATCCACCAGCGACTGCAAGCGCGCGATCGATGCCGGATACGATTCGCGCAGGTAGTAGAACCGTCCAATTCCGAATTCCCGGTCAGCCAAAACTTCCTGCACCTGCAGCAGCTTTTGCTTGGCGTCGGGCACCAGCTTGCTGTCGGGATACGTCAGGATCAGCTTGCGGTATTCATCCTCGGCGCGTTTGGCGTGGGTGAAGTCGCGGTCCGACTTCTCCATCTGCTGGTAATGAATGTTCGCAATCTTCAGCTGCGCCTCTGCGGCTTCCGACATGTTGGGGAAGAAGATTTCGAAATCGCTGTACTCCTGTTCCGCCTGGGCCAAGGCTGCAGTCCCGCCTTCGGCATACCACGAGTCGCCCACCGCTAACTTGGCGCGCGCGATGTATTCCGAGTCGGGATACGTATTGATCAGCGTCTGCAGGGTCAGGCGGGCCACGTCGAAGCGGTTGTGCCGCATAGCGTCCATAGCTTTGTCGAACAATACCTTGTCCGGCTGCTTGGAGCCCACCCCGGCCAGCGGGTTGACGGACTTCTTGTTAGTGCAAGCGGCCGTAAGAGCCAGAAGCATACCCAGTGTGACAATCAACGGAATTCGACGCGACATAAAACCTCGGGAGAATCTGGTTTCAGAGTTTCGAGTTTCAGAGTTTCAAGTTTCAAAACTTCTAAAGGTTTTGAAACCTGAAACCTGAAACTTAAAACTTTCTCTTAGACTTTCTGCAGCGCGGCCTCAGTGGCCGCCTTTAACAAAGCTTCCGCATTCTTCATTGGATCGCCATGGCCGAACACGGCGTTGCCCGCCACCAGGATTTCTGCCCCGGCGCGGACCACGTCGGCTACGGTCTCGAGCGCCACCCCGCCGTCCACTTCAATGCGGTAATGCAGCCCGCGACGTTGGCGGATCTCAACTAACTGCCGCATTTTGTGCAGGGTTGAGGGAATGAACTTCTGCGCCCCAAAGCCCGGGTTCACCGACATCACCAGCACGTAATCCACAATGTCCAGCACTTCGGAAAGCGCGTCCACCGGGGTTGCCGGATTGATCACAACACCCGCCAGGCAATCAAGACTCTTGATGAGATGCAGTGTGCGATTGAGATGCCGGCAAGCTTCCTGATGCACCGACATCCAGTCAATTCCAGCTTCGGCAAATGCGGGAATGAATTCGTCAGGATTCTCAATCATCAAGTGGCAGTCCAGCGGCAGCTTGGTAATTTTCCGCAGCGATTTCACCACCGGCGGTCCGATCGTAAGGTTGGGTACGAAGTGCCCATCCATGACATCGACATGGATGATGCTGGCTCCGCCTTGGCCTGCGGCGATCACCTGCTCGCCCAACCGCGCAAAATCAGCCGAAAGAATAGAAGGAGCCAGTTCGATCAAAACCCGGGTGCCTCGAAGACTGAGTTCTTGCTTGATTTCTTGTGAAAATTTTATCACGCAGGCGTGGCAGAACACGCCGGGACCAGAGTTTATTGCGGGTAGATGAAGCTGCTCAGAGGGAGCGGCTAATGAAGCTATTTCCGCGGCGGGATCCAGTACACCTCTTCTTTGACCCCTTTCCTGTCCACAAAACCCCGGCGCTTGAGGATGGCCTTGCTGTGTTCAATCATCTCCGGATGTCCGCATAGGTAAGCCACGGTGTTGCTCGCGTCCATCTCCCACTGGTCGGCATACTTGCGCAGGATGTCATCGGCCCGGCCGATCTCGCCCGGCCAGTCTTCGTGATCCCAGGGCCGGCTCACGGTGGGAACATAGGTGAACCACGGCAACTCCCGGTCGAACTGCAAGAGTTCGTCTTTGTAGCCAAACTCCCATGGCCGGCTGGCGCCATTGAGAAGGAACAGCTTGTGCGAGCCGTCGAAGCGGCCTTCCTTCCACTCTTTGCTCAGCGTGCGTACGTAACTGACGAAGGGAGCGACTCCCGTCACGGTGGAGATGAGGAGGTGGTTCCTCTTTCCATTGCTAGTATCCAGAGAGAACTTTCCTTTGGGAATTTTGCGCATGAGCAAGGGATCGCCGACCTGCAATTTGTAGAGCAGAGGCGTGAGCGCGCCGTTTGGAACTAGTTCCAGAAAAAATTCGACTTCATCTTCCGAGGGCGCGGATGCGATGGAGTACGGCCGCTCGATGCGCTTGCCATCGACTTCTACCGCCAGGCAGGCATACTGGCCCGGCACAAAATTGAATTCGCCATGGCTGCGAATCCGCAGAATCCAGAGATCGGGCGCGACATCAACCCGCTTGGTGATGGTGGCGCGGTAAAACTTCTCATCCGTGTTCGTCATGACAGTGCCCCTTGCTCTCCCGACGGGGGAATCGAGATTCACAAAGCCCGATATTTCGGAAAACCCACGCCCCGGTCGCTTACTTGATTAGATTCGAGGGCCGTATTACGAGATGCATCCAGTCTGACCGAACGGTCGTCCGGCGACACATGGCTGCGTAATGGTAACTGCAAACCGCCAGCATTGTGAAGGTACCGCAGTATTAATTCTTTCGATTCGACAGTTCGTATAGGCCTTGATCGTGTAGGGGGACGCAATCGTCCGCCTGGCGAGCGTAGCGACGGCAAAATTCCGGACACCGCAGACAGATTTTTATACGGATGTCTCTTTCACTGCGAGTTGTTCCAGCACGCTGCGCAGAGCCCGCAGCACCTCGTCGGCCAACGTCGCTTTCAGTACAAATTTCAGCAAGCCGTCGGGAGTGAACTGCGCTCCACGCTGGCCCGCGACAAAATGGGCCAACTGCTCGGGATCCACGGAAGCACTCTGCCGAAATTTGAATGTCACTGAATCCCGCTTGCGATCGATCGCCATCACGCCCACGCGCAGGCACACCAGCTTGAGCGCAGCGTACTCGAGCAAATTCCGGACAGCCGCAGGTGGAGGTCCATAGCGATCTTGCAATTCCGCGGCCACATCCGTGAGTTGCGATTCCGTTTCCACTCCCGCCACCCGTTTGTACATCCGCAAACGTTGATTCTCCTCCGGGATGTATTCCGCCGGGATGCGTATATTGAGACCAAGATTGAGCTGTATTTCGGCTTCGTCGGGAGCGGCCTCACCCTTCATCTCGCGCACAGCACGCTCCAGCATCTGGGTGTAGAGCTCAAAGCCTACGGCTTCGATGTGCCCGCTCTGCTCTCCCCCAAGAAGATTTCCCGCGCCGCGCAGTTCCAGATCCAGCGCAGCAATTTTGAAACCCGCCCCCAGATCGGAAAATTCCTTCAGAGCCGCCAGCCGGCGCCGCGCAATTGGCGTCAGTTCGACTTCCTTCGGGATGAGCAGGTAGGCATAAGCCCGCCGGTTCGAGCGCCCCACGCGTCCCCGCAGTTGGTAGAGCTCCGACAGTCCCAGCCGGTCCGCGCGGTTGATCAGGATGGTGTTGCACAGCGGGATGTCGAGCCCGTTTTCGATGATGGTCGTCGCCACCAGGATGTCAGCTTCGTGATGCATAAACTGCAGCATCACTTTCTCCAGCTCCGCTTCTGACATCTGGCCATGCCCCACGAGAATGCGCGCCTTCGGAATCAGTTCCTGCAGCTTCGCCCCAATCTCCCAGATCGTGTCCACCCGGTTGTGGACGAAGTAGACCTGGCCGCCGCGTTCCAGTTCCTGCTCGATGGCGGACTGAATCAGCTTGTCATCCCAGCTGGCGACGACGGTCTGGATGGCCATGCGATCCTTGGGCGGCGTTTCGATCACGCTCATGTCGCGCAGCCCGACCAGCGACATGTGCAGCGTGCGCGGGATGGGCGTGGCCGACATGGTCAGTACATCCACTTGCTTCCGCATCTGCTTGATGCGCTCTTTGTGGCGGACTCCGAAGCGTTGCTCCTCGTCCACGATCAGCAGGCCCAGATCGGCGAACTTCAGGTCCTTGGAAAGAATGCGGTGCGTTCCGATCAGAATGTCGATCTTGCCCGCCTCGGCTTTCTGCAAGATTTCTTTCTGCTGCTTGGGATTGCGGAACCGGCTGATCATTTCGATGGTGACCGGGAATGGCCCGAAGCGCTGCTTGAAAGTTTCGTAGTGCTGGAACGCAAGCACAGTCGTGGGCGCGAGGACGGCCACTTGCTTGTTGTCGCTCACCGCTTTGAATGCCGCGCGCATGGCGACTTCCGTCTTGCCGTAACCGACGTCGCCGCACAGCAGGCGGTCCATGGGCAGAGACGATTCCATGTCGTGCATCACGTCCGTAATCGCCTGCGCCTGATCGTCGGTCTCATTGAACTCGAAAGCGTCCTCAAACTCCCGCACGAATTCATTACCCGAAGGGAAGGCATGCCCGACCGCTGTCTTGCGCTCCGCGTAGAGCTTCAACAGCTCCTCGGTCATGTCTTTCATGGCCTTGCGAACGCGGGCCTTGGTCTTGGCCCATGCCTGCGTGCCCAGATGGCTGAGCGTGGGCTTGGCGCCTTCGGAAGAACGGTATTTCTGGATCAGGTCGAGGCGGGTGAGTGGAACGTAGAGCCGCGCGCCCTCCGCGTATTCCAGCAGCATGAACTCGGCATTGCCATCGCCCTGATTGATTTCTTTCAGACCCTGGTACTGGCCGATGCCGTGTTCGACGTGGACCACGTAGTCTCCCACCTGCAGATCGCGGAAGTCGGAGAGGAACGCAGAAACCTTCGATTTCGACCGCTGCGGGCGCGACGCCACGGTTTCCGATTCATCGAACAAATCGCGCGCGCCAAAGACGGCCAGGTGGGCCTCGGGGAACACGACGCCATCCGGCACGTAGGCTTTGGCCAGCGTAGTCGTGTGCACCTCGCCGGCGAAGTAGCTGGTCTCGTCGGCGTAGCTCTCGCCGCCGCGAGTGCGGCTGCCCAGCTTGAAGCTCACGTTGTACTCGGTGAAGATATCGGCCAGGCGCTCGACCTCTCCGGTGTTCGGCACCGAGAACAGGACCTGATTGCCCGCGGCCGTCAGCTTCTTCACTTCTTCCAGCATCGCCGGAATGGCGCCGTGAAAGCGCGGGGTCGCCTGGGTCTGCAAGTTCACCGTGCTGTCCGCATCTTCACTGCGCGTGATCCCGAGATGCTCGAGATCGGCACCAGCCAGCGTTTCGACTTTCGGCCACCACCCGTCCGGCGGAAGGTACAAGTCAGTGGGCCGGACAAGATTCCCGACCCCGCTGCGTTCGTGCGCTTCCTCCACCCGCGTCCAGAAGCGGTCGAACTCCGAGCGCAGCAGATCCGGTTCGTCAAGCAACACGGCCGCGTTGGGGAGCAGATCGAAGATGGTGCGATCCGCCCCGGCGACCGGCGCATAAAATTCCCAGCCGGGAAACACTGTTACCCCGCCGGAGCGGACGGCGGCTTCCACCATCTCTTCATTTCCGGTAATGCGCCGGCCCGAGAGCCGGGTGTGAATCGCGCCGAGCAGGTGCTCGCTGACCGGAGTCTCGGTCAAGGGCAGCAGCAGCGCTTCGTCGATAGGGTTGGAGGATCGCTGCGAGGCGGGATCAAAGCGGCGGATCGAGTCGACCTCGTCGCCGAAGAATTCAATGCGTACCGGGCGCTCGGCCTCCGGAGAATATACGTCGAGAATGCCCCCGCGAAGGGCGTACTCACCCGGCATTTCGACCACGTCGGCGGAACTGTAGCCCACCGTGTTGAGATGTCCGAGCAGGTTTTCCAGGTCGAAGGACTCTCCCCGCCGCAAGGTGCGCGCCAGATCGCCGTAATACTCAGCGGAGCGTTGCAGAATCGCGGTTGCGGCAATGGGCGTGACCACAATCCCGGCCTTCCCCGTCGCAATCTTCCACAATGCGGTAGCGCGCTCTTCCTGCAGTTCGGGATGGGGCGAAAGATTCTGGAAGGGCAACACGTCGCGCGCGGGCAGCCCGACAATCGATTCCGGATCGCATGCGGCAGTAAGCTCGCAGAATCCGCGGAGCACGGGAACAAAATCTTCAATCGCCCGGTTATCGTTGACGACGAGGATGAGAGGCCGCTCCGCCACGCGCCGCAGCAGCACAAGCAGCAGCGCTTTTGCCGTCGGCAGGAGCCCGGAGACACGAATCCGCCCCGTGCCCTCTTTCAGGTGGGAGGCTACACGCCCAAAGCCGGGAAGGTTTTCAACGTCCGTGAAGAGTTCGCGGACGAAGGGAAGAAGCATCGCAATTCGATTTTAACAGGAACCCGCGTCCCGGCGGATCAGTGCCCGGTTCTCCCTCGCACGGTGAGTTCCGCCTCACCGGCCACATCCGACAACATTACGTGCAGCGCCTGCTGCTTCTCGTCGTAGGTCGTCTTCAGTGGGTAGGTGCTGCTGGAGAATTTGGCTTGCGCGTGCGCCGCCGGCCAATCGTAGATCACAATTTCCATGAGTTTCCACCAGGGAGCGTACGAGCCCTCGCGTGCATGGAATTTCAGGTGGAGCGAGTTGGCGTCGGACTCGCAAGTCAGGCTCTGGCGCAGATACTTGCCCTGCTGGTAGTCGAACGTGTGGCCATCATCGAGATAGATCGCGCCCGCGCAGTGCGTGCCCGGATAGACTCGGAGTTCCAGCGGGCCGGCAGGAATTTCGTCGGTGTATTGAACTACGGGCTGCATCGGGATGATGCTTCCCTCGCGCACATAAACCGGCAACGTCTCCAACCCGGGATGAATGTGCCGAGGCCCCGAGAAAGTGGTTCCAGGTGCGGCTTTGACTACCTCCGCGATGGATGGCGCATGCGGTTGCGGCGGCATCTTCTCGCCCGTCCAGAAATCGAACCACTGTCCGGGCGGATAAGCCACGGCATAGTCGTTCACCATTTCCCCGAACGGCGGTGGTGCGATGAGCAGACTGGGTCCGAGCAGAAATTCGGTGTCGAGATTTTCGAAACCTGGATAAGTACGCTCGAAGATCTCGGGGAATTCCAGAAATACCGGCCGCATCAATGGAAGACCGGTGCGCGATGCCTCATCCGCCAGTTGGTAGAAGTAAGGCAGCAGGCGGTAGCGCGTTTCAATGTAGCGGCGCCGGATCGCTTCCTGCTCGGGACCGTTGTTCCACACCTCATGCGGCAGGCTGTCTTTGGTGGCATGGTCGCGAAAGAATGGCGAGAACGCGGCCTGCTCCACCCAGCGCGTAAGCAGGGCGGGAGGCGGCGAGCCATTGAACCCGCCCACGTCGGCGCCCACGAAAGGAATGCCGCTGACGCCGAGATTCAACACCATCTGCGTCGCCAGGCGGAGATGATTCCATGTGGCGGAATTGTCTCCCGTCCAGGTGAAGCCGTACCGCTGCCCGCCGGCGTAGGTGGCGCGGGTCAACACAAACGGGCGCTCGTTGGGGCGTAACTTCAACAGACCTTCGTAGGTGGCGCGGGCATTCTCCAGTCCCACGATGTTGTGGATCTCGGCATGAGTCGCGGTCCGCGTCGCGAAGCCGGGCTCCTCGATGCGATGCACCGTATTCAGCGGCATGGTTTTATCAGGACCGTCAAAAACCGAGGGCTCATTCATGTCATTCCAGAATCCGGAGACGCCCTCGTTCACAAATTCCTTGTAGAGGGTTCCCCACCACTCGCGAGTCTGCGCCCGAGTGAAATCAGGGAAAACCGCGGGCCCCGGCCACACCGCCCCAACAAACTCACTGCCGTCCGGATTCTTTACGAAATGATCGCCGGCATGCCCCGTATCGTAAGGCGAGTATCCCTGGTTAGGGGCGTGCGCGATGTGCAGATCGGTGATGTTGACCAGGTGTAGATGCTGTTTGCGCAGATCGGAGACGAGTCCCGCAAAATCCGGGAAGGCCTTCGTGTTCACCGTAAACGGCCGATTGCGATCCTGATAATCAATGTCGAGATAGACGACGTCGGAGGGAATTCTGTCGTTTCGCAGGCGAGTCGCAATTTCCCGCAGCTGTGATTCGGGAAAATAGCTGTAGCGCGACTGCTGGAAGCCCAGCGCCCACATCGGTGGGAGCGGCGGCTTACCCGTCAGATAAGCATAATTCTCTACCACCTGCTTTGGGCTCGGCCCGTAGATGAAGTAGTAATCGAGCGGCCCGCCTTCGGAGCCAAACGCGTACGCGTCGCGCGCGGATTTGCCGAAGTCGAACCAGGTCCGCCAGGTGTTGTCGAGAAAAATTCCGTAACTGCGCGTTTCATGAATGGCCAGAAAAAATGGAATGCTCTTGTAAAGAGGATCGACCGACTCTTGCGGGCCCACATCGGTATTCCACAGTGTGTACGCTTGACCTCCGCGATCAAACCCGCCGGTCTTATCACCCAGCCCAAAGAAATGTTCGCCGCCCAGCATCGCCTTGTGGACGGAGAATCCACCTGATCGGAAGGTGACCGGGCGTCCGACGGAATCTGCCGAAATCACATTTCCGTTAAGATCCTGGATCACAATGCGTGCTGGATTCTTTTCGATGCGCACCTCAAGCGCCGCCGTGCGGAATCCTACGAACGAGCTTTCGTCTACGGGCTGGACGTTTATGGACTTGCGCGCCTCGAGAACTACTGCCCAGGACGCGTCTTCGGGCAGCACATCGGGAGCGATACGGACCCGGATGATGTCGTCACGTAAAGCCGTGATTCGCATGATCGCTGTACCAGCCTGGACTTCGATTCCGTCCGGCAGCGGCTTGGAATTCGTGGCTGCATCAACAATCAGCGCGGCGGAGGCTGCGGCTTGGGCGTGAAGCGACGGCGCTACTACTGCCGGAAGTGTGAAGCACAACACGATCAGCCGCGATACGAGAGAGCACATTGCGTGACCTTTGCAATCCTGGAGTTTGGAACGACCATAATACCAACCAGGACATCTCACCAGAGGGTACAGAGGAACACAGCCTTGCAGCATTACCAGCGCAGGCATTAGGCTATTGCGACCCGAGATCGAGCAATTCTCCGGTCGATTCTTGCGCGGGAGAAATCTATGGCACAGGATTCCGTTTCAAGAGGCGCGTTATGGACTGGCCGAGTGATGAGCGCATTGCCCATTTTCATCGTGCTGATGGGTAGCGCGATGAAGCTGATGAGGCTCCCCGCTGTACACGAGGGCTTCGCCCGTGCCGGGCTTTCAGACAGCTTGATGGTGCCGGTGGGCCTGATCGAACTGATATGCGTGATCACGTATGTGATTCCTGCGACCGCCGTTCTCGGCGCCATCCTGATGACTGGACTGCTGGGAGCCGCGTGCCTGACGAGTTTGCGCATCGCCGATCCGACTTATCCCCTTCCTGTGATCCTTGGCATGCTGGCTTGGGGAGGGCTATTTATGCGCGACCTGCGAGTGCGCGCATTGATTCCTTTCCGAAAGGCCGAACGCAAGAGTTTGCGAAGCGCGAGTGAGCCTGAGAAAACCGTCTCAGCCGCGTAATAGCGGTCGGGTCAGGCAGGTGGGGCCGCCGCTGCCATTGATGCAGAGTTCGCTGCCGGGAAACGTACGTACCTCGAAGCCAGATTCCTGCAACCGCTGGTTTGTCCTGTTGTTTTCATCGATGGCAAGCAGTCCCCTGTCGCCCAGCGCCAGCACATTGCAAGCGAGCGTTTCGCGCTCGGAGTAATCGATCTCGATCAACTTGAAACCCCGGGCTTTGAGCAGTTCGACCGTTTCCACGGCGAGCCAGGGAAGGTCGACGAGGGCGGCGTTCGCATCCAGCAGACTGATCAGCGACATCAGATGGAGGCAGCACGCCGGGCCCGCGCCGTATGGAAGCGGCGCGGAAATCACTTCGATGCCCTTCGGAGCCAGCAACGATCGGATCTGCTCGATGCCGGCTGCGTTGGTGCGGTATCCGTGGCCGATCAGTAGCGTGTTCGCGTCGAGCCAAACGATATCGCCGGCCTCGCTGCTTCCGGGCGTAGTGATTTCGCCGAGAGTCGGGATCCCCAACGGCTCAGCCAAGCTCTTGTGCCGGGCCGCTTCAGCCATTCGGTTTTTCTTTCCCGGCCGCATGAGGATCAGCCCGAAATCAGTGGCCAGAGAAGCGTCATGCGTATACACCGCATCCAGGGAAAGATCGGACGATGACGGCAAGTCCAGCACCTCGGCTCCTGCGACTTCCAATTCCCGGCGCAGAGTGTCGTGCTGCGCCTGGGCCTTCGCCATGTCGGGCTGATGATGGAATCCCAACTCTCGCCACTGGCCGACGCGCTCTGGCTGATTCCACCCGGCAGTTTGGGGCGAGCACACCAGCACTCGTTGCAGAGGGCCGACCATGGAATGTCCGTTGAACGAGATTTCAGTTTGCGGCGCTGGCACCGCGGCTCTCCTGAATACGCCGCACCATTGTACGGCAGGCGCTCGGAGGGTCAGAAGGGCTGGCAAATGCTTTATGAGTGCATCGGGTGATATCGCAGAAATCCCAGCCCAACCCGCATGTGATGAAGCCACACATCGGGAATGCACACGGCGAAGCACAATCCCAGCAAGCCTTGCGCCAGGCCAAGAACATAAAGGTTGCGATAGCGGCGGAACAGCGCGCAGGAAACTGCGCCCCAGACCAGCGTCGCCAATACCAGCGGGATGTTGGGAAGATGCGCCAGGGCAAACAGTACGGCTGCGAGTGCAATCGCCGCGTTGCTCGACAGAACGCTACTAAGGCGCGCCAGAAAGAAGTCCTGCAACAGGAACTGCTGGTACACAGTCCAGAGCAGGTATCCGCCGACGTGAGAAAAATCGGGCGCGTAGAGCGTGTGAAAGGTTCCCGCGTATTTCGCCGCTTCCACTCCCATCACACTCAATACGACCGCAGCCGGGAGTATCCACAGCCAGGCGGCGAATCCCCGCCAGCCCAGACCCAGTTCATCCAGCCCGGAACGGCGCCACAGCACCAGCACCAACGGCGTCAGCAACGCGATCGGCCCGAAGGTGAGTTGCTCGCGAGTGGGCAGCCAGAGCACCGCATCAATGGCCAGAAAGCCAAGAATCAGTTCCGCCAGGTTTCGGGTAGAAGAACAGCTTTGAGAAAGGCTGGGTTGGTATCTGGCTGAATCGGTGGCCACGGACGAGTCCAAATTCTTAGAAGTGCCGGGAAACAAATTTGGTTGCAAAAGTCTCAGCGAAGTCCTGTTCACACCACCAATTCCGGCGTGGCGGCGAGCAGAGTGCGAGTATACGGATGGGCGGGGCTCGAGGTGATTTGTTCCGTGTCTCCGATCTCGACCAGCTTTCCCCGGCTCATCACCGCGATGCGCGTACACAGATAGCGCACGACGGGCATGGAATGCGAAATGAAAAGGTATGTCAACCCGAAATCGCGCTGCAGTTGCTGCAGCAGGTTCACGATTTGCGCGCCCACGCTGACGTCAAGCGCGGAGACGGGCTCATCGCAGACGATGAACTTGGGTCGCAGCGCCAGCGCGCGTGCGATGCCGATGCGCTGACGCTGTCCGCCGGAGAATTCGTGAGGGTAGCGGCTGCGCGCGGATTCGTCCAAGCCGACGGCGCGCAGCAGTTCAGAGACGCGGCCAGCAACGTCGAGCTTCGCTCGACCGGAGAGCCGGTGGCGGCTGTCCCTACTTGAATCTTTGTGAATCAGCATGGGCTCGGCGATTATGTCTTCCACTCTGTAGCGGGGATCTAAAGACGCGAACGGATCCTGAAAGATGATTTGCATGTCCCGGCGGAGCCGACGCATTTCAGCACGTCCCGCCGCGAGCAGGTCGCGGCCCTCAAAACTCACGCTCCCGGACGTGGGTTCAATCAGACGCAGAATGAGCCGGCCCAGCGTGCTCTTGCCGGATCCGGATTCGCCGACTAGGCCCAGCGTTTCTCCCGGATGGATATCCAGAGAAACGTCGTCCACCGCGCGTACGTCAGCGCGTGACTTGCCGCCGAATGGCGACTCGGCATGGGCAAAAATTTTCGTAAGATTGCGGACTTCGATCAGCGCCACCTGGCGATGCTAGCAGGACCGGGGCACGGCTCGCGAGTAGCGGAAGGAGATCGGCTATCCGGCGGCGATCATGGGCACTGCTGCCAAGGCGGCCAGCAGTCCTACAAACTTCCAGCGGCTGAAATGCTCTTTCAGGACGATTCGCGCCAGCAACACCGTGATGGCGGGATAGAGCGAGGTGATGACCACGGCTTCGTCCAGGCGGCCGCGCTGGCTGGCATAGATGTAGAGCGCGCTTCCGCTGATGTCGAGGAATCCCGCCAGCATGGCGATCCCGATCGACGGCAGTTCCAGGGCAAGCGGCGCGCCCGTGGCGATCACCACCACCGCTGTGGCCACAAACGACGCAATTCGGCCAATGGCCGCAACGAAGATGGGAGAGCCGGTCGTCTGGTGCATGCACATGTAGAAAGCAGCGAAGCCGACGCCGGCCAGAGCAGCCATTGCAACGCCCTTCGGATGCCCAGTGGCGTCGTTGTTCCCCTGCGGTTCGGGGCGCGTAATCAGCCAGATCGCAAGGACCGCCAGGGTGAAGCCAGCGATCGACCAGCGGCTGGGAGCCCCTTCCAGCGCGATGTCGGCTAACGTTGGGATGGCCGCTCCGATGAGTGCCGCAATCGGCGCCGCCAGTCCCATCTGCCCCGATGCCAGTGCGCGGTAGAAAAGCGCGAGCGCAACTCCGCCCAGCAGTCCTGCCAACACAGACCACATGATGCTGGCGCGTGATGGCAGAGGCGCGTGCTCGCCCAGGGAGATCAGCAGCATCAGCGAGAACGCACAGAAGTGCGAGAACGCGGTGAAGACGAACGCGTTCGCACGCCGGACCCCGTAACCTCCGGAAAAATCAGAAGCACCCCAAAGGAAGACGGCGGCGATGCTGTAGGCTACCGGCGTTGATGGCAGAGAGAAGGGCAAGCGCCGAGGTTATCACGCCCGTCCTTGGTGTCCCTTTTCGCGTGAGTCCTGAGTCGCGAGTGCTCAGGACTCAGGCCTGAAGGCCCAGGATTAACGGTGTAATGAAATTTCTAGCTCTCGGCAGGAGCGAAGAAGACCAGGAGAGCAATTTCCTCCTCGATGTCGTAAAACCGGTGCTCCACTTCGGCGGCCACAAACAGCACCGTTCCCGCAGAAATTTCCCAGTCTTCGTCTCCCGCGCGAAAGCGGGCACGGCCGCGTACTACGTAATACATCTCATCTTCATGATGAGGCCGCTGCGCATCCGTTCCGCCAGCCGGCAGTACATAGAGTCCCGCGCTCATCGCGGGTACGCGCAGAAATTCCTGGTACGGCTTGTTCCTCGCGGCACATTGCGCGTCGATTTCGCTCAGAGTAAAAAAATCAGCTTTGGACTCAGTCAACCGTATCCCCTTCGGCCCGGATGTAGGAACAGCCTGCCTCGGCTGTCCAGTCGAGCGCAATTCGACTATTGCCTGCTACTCAGCTCCAGAAGTCGTCCGATTCCGTTTCCTCGCCCTTGTCGTTGCTGGCGATGACTCGCACCGAATTTTCCCCGGGATATTGTGCCTTCTGCGTCAACTGCACTTGCCAGCTGCCGATTGGCGGGACGAAACTGTTGTCGTATACGACTTGGCCATTGATGATGATCTGCACGCGAGCGATCTTTTCCCCGGCGTCAGCCTTCGCCGCGCCGGATATGTCCCATCCCATAGCTGGATTTTTCGCATGCTGCGCAGTTACCGTCACGCCAGGATTCCCCCGAAGACCATCTCCGTAAATTGCGGCACCAGGTTGTTGGTCTGCAGATTGCCTTCGGGTTTATACCACTGATAGATCCAGTTGATCATCCCCAGCAGCGCGAATGCGGCCGCGCGCGGGCTGACTGACCCTTTAGCGCGCCGCACTTTCTGCACGTCCGCCATCAGGCTCTCCACATAGTGGACGTATTCCTTTTTTCGCTGGTTGATGCGCTTGCGCAAGCCCGGGGGCAAGGGATGGTTCTCGTGCAGCATCACCGTAATTTCGCGATCGCGCGGGCTGAGCACCACCTCGATGTGCAACCGGATCAGCGCCCGCAAGCGCTCCTCGGGATCGGCAATGTTTCCTACCGGAGCCAGCACACGCTCCTGGGTGAGATCCATGGCGTGATTCATGATCTCGAACAGGATTTCATCCTTGCTCTGAAAGTGGTGATACAACCCTCCTTTGCTGAGCTTGAGGGCGGCGGCCACGTCGTTCATCGAAGTGGCGTCGTACCCGCGCTGCTGGAACAGGCGGGCGGCCGTGCGCAGGATTTCCTGCCGGGAATCGAGTACGGCTTCACGGGTCATCGCGTGCCATGGTAAATAGTTGCGGCAGCAATGCCAACTATGAGGAGATTCCGTGTAGGGGCGGACGCCTCGTCCGCCCCGGTCGCGAAGCGACCGTGTCGGGCATCGGAGAATCTGAAGGCAGCCGCCCCCACCGCTCGCCTTGCTCGCGAGGACGGACGAGGCGTCCGTCCCTACACAGGCTCTGTCGATCGCGGGCTTGAACTCATTACGGCCCTTTCTGCAGGAGGGAAAAGTCAAGACCTCGATCAGCTACGGTGTGCACCAGAATGGCGGCAGACTGTTCCAGCCTCTAGATGCCAAGCCCTTTAAAGGTGCTCTCCTATGTGCAAATTAGTAACCGGATGTGCTTTGATATCAGCAACATAGATCCCGAGGTTAAATCGGTTTAACTCGCCGGTGGCGGGGGGCTGTTGGAGCTTGGCCTTGGAGTTCAAGCGAAGACCTGCGCTTCGCTTGGTAGGGCTCCATCCTTCCGCGCGCCGTATTTCTCGGCGTGAGCAGACTGTCGAACTGGGCTCGATTGGACAGCCGAGGGCGGCCATCCGCACATATAGGCCACAAAGAACTACGGCCTGAGAGGCTGTCCCTACACGTTCACGTATAAATTTCAGGAATGAAGGTCTGCTCGTGGAACGGCGGCCTGACGTACTT
>JAICJP010000300.1 GCA_025928375.1 Candidatus Sulfotelmatobacter sp. | reverse complement strand
TATCGCGCACCCTGCAGCGCTTGCTCAAAAATGTGCGGCGGGTGCGATGACTCCCACCACGCAAAGTCCAAAAAAGGAGCTTCCACACAACCCCTCACATCAAAGCCGCCCCGCCAGGAGCAGGATGATCACAATGACGACGATCAGTCCCAGTCCTCCGCTTGGGTAATATCCCCATGCCCGGCTGTAAGGCCAAGTGGGTAGCGCGCCCAGCAACAGCAAAATCAGAACCACCAGAAGAATTGTGTACATAGAAACCTCTCTTTGAGATCGGACTCCTATTTACCAACAACCCTAGTTCGAAGCGGACAATGTTCCCCAATTTTGCTGATTCTTGCTTGATTCCTTGCTTTGTGCCGAATACTTTCGGACCGCTGCCAAAAATGGCTCGCTCGAAGCCGTTGGCTGCACCGCACCGTGAAGAATGTCGGCGAACGGAACAAATTTGCCGTACAGCAGCCGAGTCTCGTCCTTGTCCTGCGTCAGCGCGGCGCCACTCAGGTCTACGCCCGCGAATAATCCGCGTGCGCGCGAGTAGGTAAGGACTTCAGAGCGCATTTTGATGTCGGTGTCAGCACCAGCGTCACGACCGATCGGTCCTGCCGCTGCAGAAGCATCGGCCCCGAGCTTGAACTTGCTCGAGAGCAGATGATCCATACCCTCCTGGTTCATGACGACCATGACCAGGTCCACCGCTTGACCGCCTAGTTGCAGGCCCCAACTGCCGCCGGTGATAGTGATTGGCGCGGGAGCGCTCCAGCCATTCGCCGTGCGGCAGGTAGCCACGCCTTTACCATGGTTACCGCCGAAGCCGACCGCAATTTTCACCATCGAGGGGATCACGGCAATGCATTTCGCTTTCGCCATTACCTTGTCGGGGATTGCTTTATCGGGAGTCGCCATGATCTCGTTCAACACTTTGGCCGACGCATCAATCCGCTTGGCGATGTCGGATTTATTGCCTTCATCAGCGGCCCAGCTCGCCCCCTGCAGCAACGAGCTAATGCTGGCTACCAGGAGACATCTCATCCCTACGGACAGAATTCGTGGCATATAGTCCTCTTGGTGTTCCAACGGGAACACTCCCTTGCCAGATAAAACTAACCTTGAGAAGGAATTGCTCCTATCCAGCGTAGGCAGTAAACGGGGGCAGAAGTTTCCCGATAGCACGCCCTTAACTCCCATAGTCTCTATGTAGGGACAAGCGTGTGTAGACACAGCGTTTGTCCTGACTGGGGGCGTGGACGGTCCATGCCACGCGAAGGCGAGCGCGCTAGCATAGCTGCCGAGGTCTCCCCGCTCCCGCGATGGACCGCAGAGCCGTTCGCGGCTGTCCCTACAGGACTTACCGGGCCGCCCTAGACTGCGGGGAGGAAAGATACAGTTTTCACCTTATTGGAAGGTCTTTTGCCAGCGAATAGTCTGCAATCTCTACTCGACACAACGCCCCCCAAGCGGGTGCCGGTCCTCTGGGACGGATCGGCACCTGCTCCTTCCTCAAATACAGCCGCTCAACTTTGGGCATACACGGTTTATTCGATTTTCTATTTGTGACGGGCTCTTTACCATTGCAGCCTTGGAGGAAAAGCTATGCTTTACTGGTCGTTGGTGTTCTTGGTCATCGCGATAATTGCCGGGGTATTGGGATTCGCAGGGGTTGCGGTTGCGGCAGCCGGTATCGCCAAGCTGCTCTTCGTGATCTTCCTCATCCTGTTCCTGATCTCCCTGATCATGCACCTCGCGCGAGGACGCACGGTCTAGGATTCCCATGAGGTAACGGCGAAATACAACAGCCTGCTTCCATCGAGGAAGCAGGCTGTTCTTGTTGTTAGGATCCCGGTTATTTGCTGGAAGTGGCCCGGCGGGTTTTCACGTCGATTTCGTTGACCACTTCTTTCACGTTCGGTAAGTCCTTGGCCAACTTCTCCACTGAAGTTCGCTGCGCTTCAGAAGCCACATTGCCTTTCAGCGTCACCACCCCGTTCTTCACGTCGTAGCGGACGTTATCTTTCAACCGGTGCTGTACCAGCATTGCGTCCAGATTCTTGTCCACGGCAGAGTCCAAGTCGGAATCGACCTTGCGCGCCGTGCCCTGGTCTCCATCAGGCCTCACTCCGATCTCGTTGGCGATGACCTGATCGCCTGCAATGGAGTGTGCAATGGTCTCTGCACGCGACTTGTCTGCATCCGTAGCCGTGTTGCCGGTCAGGCTGACGACTGCTTTCACTCTGTCTTGGCTGACTTTCACGTCCTTCAGGCCGGCTTGATCCAAGGCATGACGAATATCGCTGGTTACATCAGGCGCTTGCTGCCGATTGGAGCACGCCAGAGCCGCGCTGATTACAAACACGAGTAAACCGATTGCCACAGCCTTCATACATTTCATAACTCTCCTTATCAGGATGGCCAATTAGGATCAGGATGGCCAATTAGGCTTATGCTCCCGAAGCATTGGCGATTGCCAGTGAATAGAATGGGCTGAAGATGTCACTGGGGAAATCAACTGGAATCCCTAAGAGCCTCGGGAGGGGGAAGTAAGTCGGGGCGGTGAAATGTGGATGCAGGGCGAGCGAGAATGGCTTCCAAGCCGGTCAAACTGCAAAGGCCCGGCAAGGGCCACTGTGTGCAGTCACTCCTCGCGGACGGGCTCGTCCTGCATCGCAACCTTGCGAGAATACCCGTTCCCGCCGCCGGTCAAAATCGGCAGAAGTCTGTACGGTCAACTCCCAGATCCTTGGCATCTACTCCTGGTCAAGCGTCGCGCGCTCGTTTTCAAACAACCGTCCAGGCATCGCAGCTTCTGAAAGTGAGAATGGCATGACAACTAATAGCGAAGCGCCGGTTCTGGAAACCCGCCGTCTCACTGCGGATGAGATTCTCCAGGGCACGCTCGAGAATGCGCGGAATGAACTCCGTCGCTCGCTCGTCAAGCTGGGATTCTCCGGGATTGCGGGCGGCATCACCATGGGACTGACCCCTCTTGGAGTGTCCTCCATTCGCGCTTTTGTCGGTGACGGGGGATGGCGCGATCTGGTTGCCTACCTGGCCTATCCTCTGGGATTTATTGCGGTCATAATCGGACGGGCTCAGCTCTTCACCGAGAACACGCTTTATCCAGTGGTGCTTGTGCTCGACGAGCGAAGACACCTGGTCCGAATGTTACGCCTCTGGGGGACGGTGTTCGTGACCAACGTCGTTGGAGCCTCGATCTTCGCAGTGCTGGTGGCAAAATCGAGCGCTTTGCATCCCGATATACTCTCGGAGATGGCGACGATGGGATCGCATGCCGCCTCCGGAGATGCCGCCCATTTCTTCTGGAGCGGAGTCGTTGGTGGTTGGCTCATTGCGCTGGTCGCATGGATGGTCACTGGCAGTCACTGGACCATCGGCCAAATCGCGGTCATCTACCTGGTGACATTCGTGGTTGGGGCGGGCCGGTTTGCCCATTGCATTGCGGGCAGCTGCGAAATTCTTGCCGCGGTTATGCACGGAGCAATTTCCACCTACACGTACTTCCATTGGCTGCTGCCCGCCACTGCGGGAAACATCTGCGGAGGAACCGTGATTGTCAGTCTCCTGAACTACGGGCAGGTGCGGGCGAGCTAGCGTTATGAGCTTAGGAACCCAGATCGTATGGCTGCTCGTTTTGGCCGTACCCGTGGCATGCATCGCCTGGACGGTCACGCATGAGGAAGTCTTTCGCGAGCCGCGTGAATACTGTCTTCGGGAAAGAAGCAGCGCGCGCTTTCTGTTGCTCCGGAAATTTTTCTATCTCTTCACATGCGAGTACTGCTTCAGTCACTACATTGCCGCAGGGATAGTGGCAATTACTCGGTATCGTCTGCTGTTTCCGGATTGGCGTGGTTACCTGATTTCCTTCTTCTCGCTGGTCTGGATTGCTAACCAGTACATGAGCATCTATAACCGCCTTCGTCTGGATATCAAGCACGAAAAAGTCGAGATCCAGGCAGACGAACACAAAATAGCGCGCACGGACAATCAGAGAGAAGACCGGCCAGACGATCAGCGCAAAGCAGCATAGGGCCGGGGTTTCGTTTGGCGAGATCTATGCGGAAACTGGAACCTGGTTGGACTGGTGCGGCTTGCCGACGGGAATGACAACCTCCACGACCGTCCCGGGATTTGCATTCACCAGCCGCAATGTGCCGCCCAGTTCGGTGACACGCTGGCGCATGCCGCCAATGCCCACCCCTACACTCTCCGGGCGAAACTGGATAACGTCCTCGTCAATGCCTTTTCCATCGTCGCTCACTGTAACCAAGACGTTGCCGTTCTCGGCTGCCACGGCGATGCAACCGTGGCGCGCTCCGGAGTGACGAAACATATTGGTCAGCGCTTCCTGGACAATGCGGAAAATTGCGGTTTCCACCTCAGACTTCAGGCGCCCCAGGGAATTCGCCTGGACTTGCAGCTGAATCTCGATGCCGCTCCGCTGCGACACTCCTTCCAGAAACCAGCGCAGGGCGGAGACTAAGCCGACCTCATCGAGCAATGGCGGATGCAGCAAGTGCGAGATCGTTCGCACCTGCTGAATGGCACGGTCCACCAGCTGGCTTGCGTCTATCGAGGCCTGCTGCAAGGTTGGCGATTTATCTTTGGCGAGAATGCCATCCAGGATCATCTTGGCGGCCGCAAGTTCCTGGCCCAGGCCGTCATGAATCTCGCGCGCAATCCGGCGCCGCTCTTCGTCTTGCATCGTCATGAGGCGGTTCGACAGACGCCGTAGCTCTGCTGTCCGGCTATCCACCAGCCGTTCCAGTTCCGTTGCGCTGTCCCGGATCGACTGCTCCAGAAGCTTGCTGTCGTGAATGTCCGAACAAGTGCCGTACCATTTCAAGATCTTTCCCGCGGAATCTCTCAACGGAACGGCCCTAGCTCGGAACCAGCGATAGGCTCCATCAACGCCTCGCAGCCGGTACTCAGCTTCGTAGGGCTCTCCGCTCCGCACACAACCCATCCACCGTGTGCTGGCCGGTTCTTTGTCATCCGGGTGCACGTACTCGGTCCAGCCATAACCGATGGCAGAACCCGGCGACGCGCCAGTGTATTCATAAAAGCGGCCGCTGATGTATTCCCGACCACCATCCGGCTGCCGGCTAAAGATGATGTCAGGAGCAGTCTGCACAATCGCGTCCAGTTCCTGGTTTCTTTGCGCCAGATCGTGATTGGCCTTTTCCAGATCGAGCGCCTTTTGCTGTAACTCGCCCGTTCTCTCTGCCACCCTCTGCTCTAGTTCGCTATTCAGCCGCTCCAGCTGACGCTTCTTGCGATGCAATTCGGCGAATACTCTCACCTTTGCCCGCAGGACCTCGGGAACGATCGGCACCGACAGATAATCGACCGCGCCATGCTGGTATCCCTTCATGCGATCCAAGTCTGTCAGATGGACGGCGGAGATGAAGATAATTGCGGTCTCCTGGAAACGCGGATGCTGCCGCACCAGCTCGGCCAATTCGAAACCGTCGATCTCCGGCATGCTGACGTCCATCAGCACCGCCGCAACGTCAAGCTTCAAGAGCTTCTCCAGAGCGTCCTTCGCGCTCGTCGCCTGGATAAGATTTTCGCCGAGTTCGGACAGAATGGCCTCATAGCTGAGCAGCTTCCCAGGCTGGTCATCGACCAT
>JAICJP010000289.1 GCA_025928375.1 Candidatus Sulfotelmatobacter sp. | reverse complement strand
GTTAGGCCCGTACGGATGTCCCAAGGCCGCCACAAACGCGATGTCAGGATTCGTAGGATTGATGATGATCTTGCCGATCGCGCGCGAATCCTTCAGCCCCACGTTCTTCCAGTTCTTCCCGCCGTCCAGCGACTTGTAAACTCCATCGCCATGCGAGATGTTGCCCCGGATACACGCCTCGCCCGTCCCGGCATAAATCACGTTGTGGTTGGAAGCCGACACCGCCAGGCTTCCAATGGCAGAGGTTCCTTCCTTGTCGAACACCGGCGACCAGGTCATCGCGCCGTCGGTGGACTTCCACACGCCGCCGCCCGTCGAGCCGAAGTAGTAAGTCGTCGGATCTCCCGGAACTCCCGCCGCCGTCAGCGACCGTCCGCCGCGGAACGGCCCGATCAGCCTGTATTTCATCCCCTTGAACGGCTTGTCTTCTGGCTTGGCCGAGTCGGACTCTTCGTTATCGGCGTCGCTGCTCTTGACCTCCGGTTGCGAAGTGGAGGAAGCCGGTTTCGCTTCCGACGCCTTCGTGGCTTTCGATTGCCGCTCAGGTTTAGCCTGTCCAATCGCGACAGCACTCACCAGGAACAACACTGTAGTTGCGATGACGACGCGCACAACAAGAGACGCAATCTTGCGAAAGCTGTATAGGCCCATGTAGATAATCTCCGGGAGGACTAAAACGATTCACTAATACTAATACAAAGTTTAAGGTACGGATGGTTCACTTGGGGACAACCCTTTTGGCTGCCCCTGGTCTTAGCTACCGGCACCTTCTCACGCCGCTTCAGCCCTTGCCTTCCAGAATCTTCCTGCCCTCCTGTAACTCCTTCTTCTTGGCATCATCCACCTTGGGATAAGCAAGCTTCAACGATTCCAGCGCATCCACCACCACGCACGAAATCGCCAGCCGCGTGAACCACTTGTTATCCGCGGGCACCACATACCATGGCGCATGCTTGGTCGCCGTGTTGCGGATCATGTCTTCGTACGCATCCTGGTACTCGTCCCAAGACTCGCGCTCATGAATATCGCCTGCCGAGAACTTCCAATTCTTCTCCGGCTCATCCAACCGCGCCAGAAATCGCTTCTTCTGTTCTTTCTTAGAGATGTGCAGGAAGAATTTGCGAATAAGCGTCCCGCTGCGCGCCATGTGTCGCTCGAAACAGCGAATGTCTTCAAATCGCTCGTCCCAGATATCCTTAGTGACCAGAGCGGGAGGTGTCTTCTCCCCCTTCAGTATGTCCGGGTGCACCCGCACGATCAGCACTTCCTCGTAGTAAGAGCGGTTGAAGATGCCAATGTGCCCGCGTTCCGGCATGTCCCGGGTCGTGCGCCACAAGAAATCGTGCTGCAGCTCGGCTTCGGAAGGCGCTTTGAAGGAGTACACCTGGCAGCCCTGCGGATTGACCCCGGACATCACGTGCTTGATCGCTCCATCCTTTCCCGCAGCGTCCATGGCTTGAAAAATGAGAAGTAGCGCCCATTTGTCCTGGGCATAGAGCATGTCCTGCAGCTCCGCCGTGCGATCCACTCCCTGTTGCAACTCTTTCGCGGCGTGCTCTTTCGAATCCCAACCGTCGGTATCGCCGGGATCGAAATTTTTCAACTTAAAGTTTTTGCCGTCATCGACGCGGTACTTGTGGGCTAGCTTCTCTTTCTTCTTCTTCATCGAGTCCTCAGTTCCCGCTTTCGTGCGCGGGCCAGCCTGAAATTCTGTATGATTGTCGCACTAAATTGCTGGTTCGCACTGCATTCTCAAACCTGATGACAGGAGTTCACTGATGAAGGCTCTGCCTGTGCTCGGAGTATTGTTGCTGATCCTCGGCGCGCTAGCTTTCGTGATTCCCATGCCCCATCGTGACGATCACTCTGTGAGCATCGGCGACGCCAAGTTCACGCTGCAGACCGAAAGCCGCGAAAAGCTGCCGCCCGCCGTGGGCATCGTCCTGATCGGCGGCGGAGTCCTTTCACTCGTTCTCGGGTTGCGCAAGAACTAGTCTGAGGCTCGCGTGTTCGAATCCGAGTTCCTGACCTCCAGCGCGGAAAGCAAACAGTCCTACCGCCAACTGATTTCCCGAGCCGCTGAGATTGTCTGTGAATGTTTCCCATCCCGTGCGTATTCCGGGGCAAGCGTCTCTGATTTAGCCGCTCTGATCAGCGGCGATTTCCTGCCGGAGCAAGGCCTCTCATCGGACCAGATCGCGGCCACCTTCAGTTCGGTCATTTCAAACTCGGTTGCCGTCAGCGATGTCGGAACCATCGCTCATCTGCACTGCCCGCCCCTGCTCGCATCTCTGGCGGCCGAAGTGGTCATCAGCGCGCTCAATCAGTCGATGGATTCGTTTGACCAGGCGCCGATTGCGACGATCGTCGAACAGAAATTAGTGCGGTGGTTGTGCGCCCAGGCCGGACTACCTGCCACCGCGGATGGCACCTTCACCGCCGGAGGCTCCCAATCCAACTACATGGGACTGTTGCTCGCTCGCGATGCGTTCCTGAACAAGCAGTGGAACTGGTCCGCGCAAAAACGAGGGCTGCATCCCGATTCTGGCCGGCTGCGGATTCTCTGTTCTGAAGTCGCCCATTTCACGGTGGAGAAGTCCGCGGCCCAGTTAGGGCTGGGAACAGACGCCGTGGTGCGGGTCGCAACCGACCATCAATTTCGCATGAGTCTCCCGGCGCTCCGCAAAGAGATCGATCAACTGCAAGCCCAGAGTCTCCTGCCCATGGCAATCGTGGCCACTGCCGGCACAACCGACTTCGGATCCATCGATCCCATCGCCGACATCGCGCAGATTGCCCGCCCGGCGGGAGCCTGGCTTCACGTGGATGCCGCCTACGGTGGCGCTCTTCTGTTCTCCCCTCGCCAGCGCGGCAGGCTGGCAGGACTGGAAGCCGCCGATTCCGTTTCCATCGACTTCCACAAGCTGTTCTGGCAGCCCATTCCCTGCAGCGTGTTTCTGCTGGCCGATGCGCAGCAATTCGACTTGATCAAAATGCACGCAGACTATCTCAATCCCGAAGCCCATGAAGCCGTAGGCATTCCGGATTTAGTCACGAAATCGGTGCTCACCAGCCGCCGCTTCGACGCCCTGAAGCTCTGGATCTCATTTCAGACGCTCGGCCGTGAGAAGCTGGCCCAAATGATCGATCGCACCATTTCGTTAGCCAATCATGCAGCAGAGGTAATCCGCAGGAACCCGCGGCTGGAACTCATGTGCGAGCCCCAACTCAGCACGGTGGTATTTCGAGTGCGGCCGATAAGCCCAGACATCGATTCAGATCAATTGAGTGCTAGGATCCGGCAGCAACTCTTTCACACCGGACGAGCCGTGATCGGCCACACCCGCGTCCGCAATCATCCATGCTTGAAGTTCACCTGCATGAATCCCGCAGCCCACGAGACTGACCTTGAGGCCCTGATCGAACAGATCGTGCAAGTATCGAACACGGCCAGCTAGCTGCAGAAGCCCCAAAAGCCCATTGTAAGTACAGCTTTGTACATGGAAATGTTCCTGAAGGAACACTTTTCACAAGGCCCCCAGAACAACTACTTAGCCGAAACCGTGACCGCCGTCACAATCGGCAGGTTGGCTTGCTGCCAGGCGTCAAAACCGCCAATCAGGTTGATAACGTTGCGAAAGCCAGCGCGTTGCAGCAAGCTTGCGGCAATCATGCTGCGATATCCACCTTTGCAGTGCACGGCCAGCGGCACCTCGTGATCGATCTCGGGCGGCGAGACTCTGAAATTGTCCAGCGGCCACCAGGCTGCGCCCTCCACATGTCCCGCGTCCCACTCGGGCTCGCGCCTCACGTCCAGCACCTGCACCTTGCCTGCCCCGAGGCGTTGTTCGAGCTCTTGCGCGTCGATTTGCGCGACTATGGCCAGCGGTTGGCCGGATTGCTTCCATGCCGCAACTCCTCCCGCCAGATAACCATCCAGCTCTTCGATTCCCACGCGGGCCAACCTGATCCGCGCCTCTTCGATCTGCGCATCGGTTTCCGCGATCAATACTGGATGTGACGCCAGCCCCAACACGGTCGCCGCCCAGGAAGCAAACTGGCCTCCCAACGCGATGTTCACCGATCCGGGCACGTGTCCGGCCGCAAACTCGTCCATGGGGCGAACATCAAGCGCGATTTCGCCTGCCTTGAGCATGCCGTCAAGCTCTGAGGGCGAAAGGCCGCCAAGCGGAGGTAAGTCGGAGAGCGCTGCCGCGCCCGTACGATTGATCTCTGCATCTTTTGCGAAGTATTCGGGACGAGCCGGCAAATTACTGGTCAGCTGCCGAATGAACTCTTCCCTGCTTGTGATCTGCAAGGCGTAGTTGGTCAGCCGCTCGGTACCGATCGTCGACGAACGCTCCGAGCGCATGTTCTTGCCGCAGAGCGATCCCGCGCCGTGTGCCGGATACACCAGCACGCTGTCGGGCAGCGACATCAGCTTGGTATGCAGGCTGTCGTACAGCAGGCCTGCAAGCTGCGCAGGCGTATGCCGCGGCGACAGATCCGGCCGCCCTACGTCGCCGATGAACAGACTGTCTCCGGTCAGCACTGCCCACGGTGCGCTGGATTTTTCCGCATCCGTGACCACCAGGCAGATGCTTTCGGGCGTGTGTCCCGGCGTCTCCAGCACCCGGATGGATACCTTTCCAAACTTCAGTTCGAATCCATCGCTGACGGGTACGTGCTCGAACTTCGCTCCTGATTGCGCGCCCATGTAGATCTTCGCTCCCGTGCGCGCGGCCAGTTCCCGATGCCCGGAGACAAAATCGGCGTGCAGGTGAGTTTCGAAAATGTGGCGGACAGTCGCGCCATGCTCGGCGGCAGCTTTGAGGTAAAGCTCCACATCGCGCTGCGGATCGACCACGACCGCCTCGCCTTCGGAAGCCAGCAGGTAAGAAGCGTGCGCCAGACACCCCAGGTAGAACTGTTCGAAGTACATGGCTACCCCCACAGAGCGCCTAAAATGCTAGCCCAAAATGTGAGGCAAATCCATCCTGCAGATTTGAGGTGAGTACTACGAAGGCAGAGGAGTAATGAATTCCAGGCCGAAGCAGAATCCGTTGCGCGAGCGCACGATGGCGGGCATGCGCGACGCAGTCGGCATGCCAAATTCAACTTCCAGCAGATCGCCTGGGTTCAACAGAATGCCGGCGTACAACACCATGCCGCCCTGGCTGATCTCGGTTCCGCGGCCCTCGACCACGGTGGTCGAGAAACCTTTGGAGGTGAATACCTTTACCGGCAGATCAACCGGCATGCGTTCCCAGCGGCGCGTAGGTGCGGAATTCGACATAGCCGTCGCAATGATCGTATTTCTGCTAAGAGCCTGCAAATTACTAAAGTGACAAGGCAGACAGGCATCACCACGCAGGACATGGAGGCACGCGGGGGGAAGAATCCTCTCTATCCTCTGTATCCCCTGTAGTGATGACTTCAGCCCCGTCCTGTACAATTTTGCCTGTGAGTTCGCGAGCGAAAGCGTGCCTGGCGGCCATCCTGATCCTGTCGCTCGGCGTCCTTGCCGCCGCTGAAAAGGTTTCCGAACTCCCCCAACCCACCGGCTACGTCAACGACTTCGCCCAAGTCTTGAATCCCAACTCCCACGCGCAGATGGAAGAGATTTGCCAGCAGATCGACCAGAAAGCGCACGCCCAGATTGCAGTCGTAACCATCAATACTCTGGACGGCTCCGACGTCGAGACCTTCGCCGTCGATCTGTTAAAAAAGTGGGGCATCGGCCAGAAGGCCACCGATCGCGGTGTTCTGATTCTCTATGCTATCCGCGATCACCGGGCGCGCATTGAAGTCGGCTACGGCCTCGAACCCATCCTGCCCGACGGC
>JAICJP010000350.1 GCA_025928375.1 Candidatus Sulfotelmatobacter sp. | reverse complement strand
TCCAGCCCGTCTGATGACCGCAACACGTGATCGAAGGATTCCTCCTGCCAGACCGCCCCATTTCGCCTGAGTTGGCGGTTAATCAAGTGGGCCGATGCACCTTTGATCGTCCGCATAATCGCGATCAGAGAGTAGATCTCGTCACGTTGCTGGTTGACGAGCGGCGTGAGAATCAAATGCACATGGTCAGGCATGACGACCGCGACGTAAAGTTCGTACTTTACCCGATGGTCATGGCAACAGGAAGAAAGCACAAGATCACGCGCTACAGGCGGCAGGATCCATCGAAGTTTGGTGACAAACGTAATGAAATGCGGCGTGAAGTCTTTCTGCAAATGAGGCAGATTACGTCGATAGAGTTGCATGCCAAAATTCTGGCACCGAGCAGGTGCTCCCGTTGCAAGTGAAGCTCAAAAATGCTCACAGGAATTCCCACCGTGGGAATGGCTACTGCTTGTGTAGGGGCGGACGCCTCGTCCGCCCCGCTCGCGAAGCGAGCGTTTGGGAGCAATGTGAAAGCCCGAACACCGACACGGCCTAACTCCTCCAAGGCCCTGAGTTCCCCATTGCGCGCGTCGCGCGCAACCCCGGACGAGGCGTCCGGGGCTACACGGGCTCCGACCACACCGCACAAAACCTTATTGACCCCTACATACAACCTGTAGTTAAATTCGCAAATCACATGAGAGCGGTCACGTCAGAAGGGCCGCCAATTCTGAGGCAAGCGACCGAGGTGAAGTATGAAGTCTCCTTTCCTGTACGCCGCCTTAGCTATTTGTCTGCTAGGTCTGGTTTTCACTCTCAGCCAGGACGCGAGCGCTCGTGACATCGTCCTGCCCGCCGGAACTCTTTTGCAGTGCACCCTCAACGAACCGAACCTGTCCACCAACACCATGGACGTGGGCGATCCCGTGCTATGCCATCTGCGCGGCATCACCGAGTTCGGACAACAGGCTTTTCCCCGCGGCAGCTATCTCGTGGGCCATCTCGAGGCATCGAAAGATCCCGGCCGATTCTGGGGCAAGGGATATCTCAAGCTGCAGTTCGACCGCATCGGCCTGCCCACCGGCGATCTCCCGCTCGAAGCGAAGGTGATCTCCACAAAGGGATACAAGGTCGACAAGCAAGGGAAGATCGACGGCAAAGGTCATCCGCGACGGGACGTCGTTGAATGGCTGCTTCCGCCGCTCTGGCCCTGGAAATTCGTGATGCTGCCGGCGCGCGGTCCTCGTCCAAAACTCAAGGGCGAGACGGTGCTTAGCATGCGCCTGATGGATGATGTTTCCATCCCTCAGATGGCGCAGACCTATGGACCGGGTTGGCATTTCTTCAACCGCATGAGCGCGACATGGGAAGACGCCAAGGCGGCCTTCGCTCGGCCGCAACTCACGGCTCGCCCATCTAACGATGGGCAGGTCTCGTACGCCAACTACGTCACTCCCGACACGTCCGGCGCGAGCCTTGCCGCTCCGGGCATGCCAGTGTTCGTACTGAACTCAGGCAGTATTCTGGCCGTATCCGGGTATGGATACCAGGACCAGCGCATCACGTACACGCTCGTCGGCGGTGGTAGTGGGGTGATCAGCACAGATGATGTGGACTGGTCTACGACCACCCGCGTCAACAACAAACGCGGTGTTCATCTCAGGCTGCACGCCGGGCATCCGTCGACAGGAACGCCGGGGATGTAATTGCTCGTGTAGGGGCGGACGCCTCGTCCGCCCCGAGCGCAGCGAGTGCGGGTCGCGTAGTTCCCCATTGCGCGCTTCCGCGCGCAACCCCGGACGAGTGCGTCCGGGGGTACATGCGGCATACATATTTTCTGCGACTCTTTTACCCGCAGACAATCTTAAGCAGCATGCACAAGATCAACCTCGCCGAGAAATTCTCCAAGATCTCCGAGTACTGGAAGCCCTACATTGCTGCCGAGCTCAACGGGCAACATCTGAAACTCGATAAGTTGAAAGGGGAATTCGTGTTCCACCACCACGAACACGAAGACGAGCTGTTCCTGGTCGTCAAAGGCCGCTTTCGCATGGAGTTCCGCGACGGCCACGAATGGATCGAAGAGGGAGAATTCATCGTGATCCCGCGCGGAGTGGAGCACAAGCCGGTGGCGGAGGAGGAGTGCTGGCTTCTATTGTTCGAGCCAGCTGGCACGCTGAATACCGGCAACGTGCAGAACGAGCGCACAATCCACGAGCTCGAACGAGTTTAGAGTTCGGTTTAACGCGGCAGCTTGAACTTGATGGTGACCTGGGTCTGAATCTCCACCGGTTCGCCATTCAGCAGGTAGGGCTTGTACTTCCACTGCTTGACCGCATCGACGGCTGCTTTGGTGAGCTGAGCATCTCCACTCGTAACTTTGATGTTGCTGATATTTCCTTCTTTGGAGATGGTAGCCACCAAGTCTACGTCCCCCTCGACGCGCATGCGCAAAGCATTGGACGGATACGATGGTGCAACTTTTTTAATGAGCAGGCCGGTGGAAACGCCCTGGGACACATGCAGAGTTGAGAGCGTCGGCCGCAGCGACGGCGATGCGCTCGGCACCAGGGTGGCCGGAGGAGCGGTTGCATCCGGCGTAGCCATCCCGATCATGCTGGGAGCGGGAGCATCGGCGGTCTTGGGCGCTTTGCTCATTTTGCCGCCCTTGACCATCAGCGGCGCAGGTTCGGGAGCACTGTCGGACTGCTCGTCATCTGCGGTCTTGGCATGAGTATCCCCGGCAGTCTCGTCAATAATGTTTTGGACCCTATTTGGCTCCGGCACTTTGGGTTGTGAGGCCGGCGTCAGAGTGGCTGAAGGTTTTTCCGCTGAAGTCGTTTTTGGCGTGCTCGCGACCGGATGAGCAACGTTAGCCGGAGTTCCTGCAGGAGCCACATCGGTGCTCGCTGGCTGGCTTGTGGTGCCGCTGAAGTGCGTTATGCCCACATAGAGCCCGGCAGCAACAATCACTGCGGCCGCAATTCCCAAGATAATCTTTTTGCCGCTGCCGCTCGATTCTTCGCTATCGGCGTTCATCCCGCCAAAAGTGAATGATGGTGCAGAACCGACTACGCTGCTGGCCGCAGGCTCAACTGGCGGCGCGGCTTTCGCTGCAATGACGGCTGGTGACGGAATTGGTGCTTTCTCGACCGCGGCGGCTTCGGCGCGTTCGCGAGCTGGGGCTGTGGCGCTGGCTGCTCCTCCGGTCGAGGGCGCCGCGCTTGGGGCTGAAAACAAATTCATGGCCGGATGCGATTCCGGCTGTGCGACAGGTTTCTTCGGTTCCTCGGCATCGACCTCGAGCAGGTCATCGTCGTGTGCAGAGGACACAGTGCTCGCGACCGCAGCGGCGGCGGGCCATGCTGGCGTCGGCTTTACCACCGGCACGGGCGTCGGTTCTGTTCTCAGCGGCGCCAGCACGGGAGCTGCTGTCTTTGTCTCCGGAATCGGGGAAACGACCGGCTTCGCTGGACCGGTCACGGCTGATGAAGCGGGCGGAACTGCTGGTTTGGCAGGCTCGCCCTTGCGCAACAGGCCGCGAGCTACACGCAGCGTGCCTTTGGACTGCTCGATGTTTATGGGTTTGGTCAGGACAAGGTTGGCGCCGATGCGAAACGCCTTGGCCACCCCCGCCTGACCTTCCACTACGGCTACGGCAAGCGACGTCTGGTTGGAGGTCGAGTTGCGCGCGCTCTTGAACAACAGGGTGGCATTCTGCTCGTTATCGCAGTCCACCACAACGGCGTCGAAGTGTTGGCCCATCAGCTTCTTGACTGCGGCGAATGGTTCGCTGCAGGCCTCGACAGTGAACTCGAGTTCGCTCAGGACTTGCGTCACCGTGCGAGCGGTTTTTTCCTCGGGGCAGAAGAGAAGAGCTGAGTAACCCATACAGTCATCCTAGGAACAGGGGTAAGACCCGGCAAGTTACGCAGGTAATTTCCGCATACAATGGCGGCCATGCGCCTGCCGTTGTGGCTCAAACTTGGCTGGACCGTTTGGCTTCTGGTCTGGGCGCCGCTGTACTGGCGGCAGTACGGAGCGCAAAATTTCCTTTACTTCTGCGATATCGGCAACATCCTGATCGGGGCTGGTCTGTGGCTCGAAAGCGCCTTGATCGTCTCCTGGGTCGGTTGCGGCGTCCTCTTATTCCAGAGCCTCTACACCATCGATCTACTGGGCACGTTCTTAACGGGACATCACCTCATCGGCGGGACGGAATACATGTTTGATCCGCACTTGAGCCTGGCGGTTCGGCTGTTGAGCTTGTTTCACGTAGTCACTCCACCCCTGGTTTTGTGGCTGATATACCGGCTGGGGTACGACCCGCGCGGATGGAAGCTTCAAAGCGTAATGACCTGGATCGTGGTGCCTGTGAACTATTTTTGGCGTCCTGAGCAGAATGTGAACTGGGCGCGAGGACTTTTCTACCGGGAGCAGCATGTTGTGCCGGGGGCGGTTTACCTTCTCGCCTATCTGATAACGGTGACTCTCCTGGTCTATTGGCCGACGCATCGTTTGCTCGCGGCGTGGGCGAAGCGGGAAGGGCGTCACGGATGCTAATGTTCCGCGCAGTTGGTCTTTTTCAGCGCGCTTTGTATTCGCAATTCGAAGCGCGGCTTCCTCATTGCACGCTGCGCGCGCACCCCCCGGGCGGGGCGTCCCGGGGCTATACAACCGGGAGTACAGGGAAAACTGTAGTGCCGGAGGGATTCGCTGGCCGTTACACTCCGGTTACGGGCGAGCCGACATGTCGTCGGACGCTTCGGGCGCGATTGTCTGCTGCGAATACCGATTTCCATGCAAACTGATTCCAGTTCCACCGCGAAGAGTAGTCAAGCCAATCAGCAAAGCCTGTGGTCTGCGATCAACTCGGCAGGCGTAGGCACGTG
>JAICJP010000047.1 GCA_025928375.1 Candidatus Sulfotelmatobacter sp. | reverse complement strand
TCATGAGGTGTGTCGCTAGCAGATGTAGGAATGAACCCAGTCTGGGCTGAAGGGTTCAGCTTGGAGGGGTCAGCAACGTGGTAAACTGTCGGAAATCGTCGCGGAGAGGTGGCAGAGTGGCCGAATGCGGCGGTTTGCTAAACCGTTGTACGGGCTAACACCTGTACCGAGGGTTCGAATCCCTCCCTCTCCGCCAGATGTCTTAATTCCCGTACCCATAGACGTTTACCTCACGTTTCGCCTTTGACCAGCTACATCAAACGCTGTCTCTGCGCACCCGAGAGGTGCATATCGGGTACATATTCGAGAGAGCGCTCAAACCGCTGCATTGCGGCCGAGATTTCAGAGTCTGCGGTCTTGATGTAGCAGGCTTGCGTAACTGCCACATTGGCATGTCGTAAGATCCGCTGAATCGTCTTGTCGGCGATGCTGAGCTGGTGAAGGTTTGTGGCTATCCTGCTACAGAAACGGAACCTCCTTCTGACACACGAAGGGATAGATGACATCTTCGCGAGACGAAATCGTGAAGATGAGAAGGAAGCGAGGGAGCGTGCGAAGCATTTCAAGGATGTGGGATGCAGGGATATAACCCTAGAGGAGTAGTCTCTGGTGGTCATTCATGCCGACTCCTTTCGCAACCGCTCTACCTCAGCTTGTTCCTCTGCATTCAACCCTCGCATGGCTCCGCCCTCGACAACAACAACATAGTCACCGAGAACCGCAGCACGAGCGGCTTCTGCAAGGGTTGGGAATGTGAACCTGAACTGCGTAGGGAAAGAGTCAGCGATTGCCACAGCGAATTCGACAGTCATGTTCCCTCCGTAGCGGCTACTTCTCCGCGATAATCAGCTGTGCATTTTGAATATTGGGACGACACTCAGCGCAGAAGGCACGCAATTCGCCCTCGATGTGAGACAGGTAATACTCAAGGTTGGGTGTTTCACGTTTGTCCGCAAGATGTTTGCAAGCCCATACGGCATTTTTAAAAAAGTGCCTGTGCTCTGGTCTTAGCCGATAACCCGCTGTCCCAGACGTGGGTGGGCCGTGCTTGAGTATCGCAGCGGCTAATTTTGGATCAGCTTTGTCTGCCATGTCCGAATGTTCCTCCCAAATCTTACATTTTAAACAAAAGCGCCGGAGCCGAAGCCCCGACGCCATCCGTGAGACAACCTCGTTAACGCGCCGCTTTCGCCGCCTCGCTGCCCTGCTGCTTCAGCAACGTCCGTGCCATCTGGACTCGCCGACGAGAATTGCAGTGTGTGTGATTAGGCTTCACAAATTCTGTCGTTGCTCTGGAATATAATTTGGGCGTCAAAAGGAGTTCACGATGCGGGAGGATGGCAGATACAAAGCGCTGGAGGAGATGGTGAACTGCCGGAAGGAACCTGAGTCTCTTCTCCAAAGTGATAATCCCGATGTGGACAAGAAAAGTGTTCAGAAACAACTCAAGACTGCTACAGAGATCGAACAGAACCTGCGGAGATCGCTCATCCAAGTAGTCAGGAGGAAACCATGATCTCTCAAAAGAGTGAAATTGGTGTCGTCATCGCTGACGATCACCCGATTGTGCGAGACGGGCTGCGACGATTACTGCAAGAGGAACACATGAAAGTCGTAGGTGAAGCGGCGAACGGTGATGAGGCACTCAGCCTCGTACGGAAGCACAAGCCCGATATTCTGCTACTCGACCTTTCTATGCCCACGTACTCCGGCATGGATGCGCTGCGCGACATCAGCAAGAACGGCAATCCGGTTCGGGTCATCCTTGTAACTGCTCATCGAGAAGAAAGAGATCGTAGAGGCACTGCAACTGGGTGCCCGTGGTCTGGTGCTCAAGGATACAGCCAGTCAGCTGATCATGAAAGCGATCGACACTGTTCTGAATGGTGAGTTCTGGGTAGGGCGCGAAAGAGTGTTGAACATGATCCAGTACCTGAAGGCTCTGGTAGAGTCGGAGGGGAAGCAGAAAAAAGCATACGGTCTGACCCATCGAGAGCTTCAGATCGTGTCTGCCGTCGTAGCGGCGATGTCCAATAAGCAGATCGGAAAACACTTCAATCTGGCCGAGGACACCGTGAAACACCACCTTCAAAGCATCTTCAACAAGCTCGGGGTAAACACCCGGCTGGAACTGGCACTGTTTGCAGTCAACCACTCTCTACCCCTAGAAGACATTTTCTAGAACTTCAAAAATATGAAGGATCTGACTACGCGAGTTCCGATCCCAGCTAAGTACCAGTGGTGGCGGTTGTGGCCAGTCGTCGTCTTTGTTGCCATATGCGTCGTGAAACGATTCTCGCCGTTAGTGATGTTCGGGAGCGGATTGCTATGTGGAGTGTGTGTTATGACCACCGTTTGGAGGTACGACCGTGAGCGCTACACTTTCAGTCTACGGCTTGCCCAGGCACAAAAGTCTGCACTAATCGCCTATGTGATGAAAAAGATGAAAGAGGAATGAACCAAAGGAGGGTGGAATGAATCAGAAAGCCGCGGAAATCGCTTGGGAAATAGCGATGGAACACAACCGGGTCTTTCAGGCTTTAACCTCGGTTGTCTCACCCACAGATGATGACGACTATACTGCCGCGAAACAACGCGCCTTTCGGATCATATACAGGATCGTCACCCGCGTGATAGACACCCCCACTACCGACTACGCAAAAGAGTTTTTGTCCAGAACGTTAGATAAAGGCACTCCAGACGAGTGGCGACCAGTGCCCCTGATGCATTTGTCCGATCTGAACAAAGCGAATGCCCACATAGCTAAGCTGCAAATAAGGGTCAAAGTACTAGAGGAAGCGCAGCGTGAAGAACAACCCGGTTCCAGGCGTGAACAGGGGAGCGCTGCTACCGCCGTGAGAGCAGAGGATGTCTTGGCAAAAGCACGCAGCATGCAGGTCAATCCTCCCAATCTGAACGAGGCGTGTGCCGAAATCGCCATCCTGCAAAGCAGGCTACGGCTTTTAGAGAAAACCTTACAGCAGGCTTGTATCGAACTACCCTAGGAGAGATCTGTGTCGAATAGATATATCGGCCTCGCCAAAGAAGAATTGCTGAAGGGGCTTAGAGAAGCAGAACGAGCAGTCCAAACATTCAAAGAACACATAGCGGCAATAGAAGCAGTTGAGAGGCGCTCCGTCGGCAATCTGGAGCACCTACCCCCAATCCGTGAGAATGAGTTCAAGGGAAATCGCGCCGTTAAAGCGCTGGACTCCTACTTACGCGGGAGAAGGGGATTCAGGATACCCTTATCGCGTGTGGTGGCGGATCTAGTCGAGGGCGCAGCAGATCCAGGCGCACCGCGAGGCAATAAGAAAGACCCGGCTGAACTGATAGACCATACGCTGAAGCTTTCTCTAGGGAACCTTCCCCGCCTTTTAGACTACGAACCCAAAATGCATTACAAGACTACTAGAGGCAGAGATCGTACAAAAGTTAGGCCGGATACGCCGAGCGAGGACATCCTCGTCTGGCTTGCGGATACGGCGGACGAACCAAAACGACGGCAGAGACCTAAGAAGTAGTGAACAAAGTGAACAAAGGGGGACACATGAATAGATCAGTTCACGACCTCAAAATCTTCGAAAAAATTCCTATTTATTTTGGCCTCTAGGATTTTTAGAGCGACTTTCTCGAACCTCCCCGACCGGAAGTTGGTTTCCGTGCCCCGACCCCTTAAAAAACCTCTAGAACAGTCTGTTCACGTTTCGGCCACGTTCATGCGAGTGAACGATCCCCTAGCCTGACCACTTTGTAACATAGAGTACGCTGTTCGGAACTCTGACTAAAAGCAACTGATCAGTTGGACAACCCAGCGGATGGAGATGAAGCAGGAATCGCGGTCAACCGACCAAAAAGCCCAAACTTGAACAGTGGCTCTGCCGCGGCGAGTCTGGACGAACAATTCGGGTAAGCTGCTGGTGAGCGAGAAATCGCAACATTACGGCGATTCGCTCTTCTCCTTTCTTCCGCATACTATGCAGTCCCGCCGACCTACATCCCGTCGACAACAATCCCCGCCGATTCACAATGCCGCCAGTCTCAGAGAGGAGTCTCAGGAAGGAGCAGAGAAGAGTTCTCTCAATCTCAGAGCCTTATACCCTGTCGTGGAAGCGTTGTCACGGGTGGTGACGACTTTGTGCGAGGCTCGACGACGGTGTGACGCTAGGGACCATAGGGATACGCAAGGGTATAGATGCATGTGTGATGTGTGAAGAGGAGTGTCGTACACGAATGTTCTTGGTGTGACTAGCACGTCGTAGTCGTAACAGGGCGGAACAAACGCGGAACAACAAAGTACGACGGTGTACAACGCAGTACGACGTGGCCTGTCGCACTGTCTTGCAACGAAAAGCACATTTCCACAGTTGTACCCGGAACACTTCAAGCCTCTACCGGAACGTACACTGGTACGAATCCATATTTCCGCAGTTCGTCAGTTAGCTGTGCTCGATTCTCGTCAGTTGCCGTAGCGAGGTCCAGTTGCTGATTCAGCACATACCAGTCCACGTACGACACACGCCCCAGCGTGCCGTTCTCGTCAGCTGTCTTCCATGTCTCCTCTGTCTGTCTGGCGCGAGTTGCCAATTCCAGGTGCCGGGGATTCAGGCAGCGCCGATTGTCGCACGCGTGGTGAATCTCCATTTGTTCGGGAATGTTTTTCTTGTAGAAGAAGACGAACACGAAACGGTCAGCTAGAACGTAGGTTTGCTGCCCCTCCTGACTGACGAACATTTTCGGATAGCCATCTTTGGTGACTGCGCCCGTCCAGAGCATGCAGCTGGTGACAGCGTCCTTTGGGGCGATCTTCTCCCGCAACCTTCGCAGACGAGCATGACTGATGATCTTGTTCACGTCCTCCTGAGTCTGAATCTTCACTGCTTCGTTGTCTCCTCTTTTCAAAACTGCACGTACGTGCCGTTACGACTGCCTTATACTGCCTTCCAGGGTATTGCGTGCCGTCCGTTGCTCTCTATGTTGTTGAATTTACGATTGGTCTGGGATTCAAATCCTATCGCCCCGACCATTAAGTCACTGAGCATTCGAGAATTACGCTTTCTTCAATGTGCAGAAATGTCCAATCGCGTGTTGCACCTTCATGTCTACTCCGACTGCCGAAGCATGCATGAGTCGGTATGGCGGAACGTGTGCCAGCCAATTTCAGTGCCGATCTGTGCCCCCGCTGTCTGACGACTAGCAGACACCCAATCGCTATCCTCCCCAAACTGCGATTTTCGTTGCCAATCGAACAGGACCTCGGCTAGCTCTGGATCCAAGGGCAGTTCAGACTCCCTGTACTTCGTTTTGACGTCCCCGACGACGCCGTCGACAACCGCCCTGCGTATATTAAAGAGTCATTTACCGAAATGGACGTCTTCCCATTTGAGCGCGCATAGTTCGATGCACCTCAACCCCGGGCCGAGGGCGCTGTTCTTCAACAACATATCTGTTTTCAACATATCGAAACGTCGACCCCCAGTCGCTGGCGCCATTTCCCGGGAGGTTTAAGGTCGTACCCTATTCATCCTTCCCCGCACCCACATTGCAAAACTCAGAAAAACGATTTTCTTCTTGACAAGCGATAGTGATTCGGTGCGTAATCTCCGGCGGTAGTAGAAAGATATTAATCCCAAACATCTAGACGGACTGGGAGGGGACCGGGGCGTTCCCTTCCTGCACCGCAATCTCAAACTGTCACTCACAACCTAATTAGCGAATGGAGCTAAGTTTATGTTGAAAACGTTGAAATCAGCGACGGGTGTGGCTTGTCTCGTCACGTTGCTCGTGGGCGTGAACCTGTGGGGGCAGGGCATTTTCGGGACCTTGACGGGAGTCGTCACAGATCCCTCACAGTCAGTCGTGCCGGGCGCAAAAATCACCTTGACCGATACGGCTTCGGGCTCCACGCGCGATACGGTGACCAACGCCGAGGGATACTACAGCTTCGCATCTGTGCCCGTCGGCACCTACTCGTTGTCCGTCGCAGCTGCCAATTTTGAGAGTTACAAAGCCCAGGACGTTCGCCTGGGTGGTGGCGAACGACGCAACGTCAACGTAACACTGAAGGTCGGAAGCACCTCCGAGACAGTGGAAGTCAACGCGGAAATGAGCTCGATTGCCACCTTGGACTCCGGCGAGAAGTCGTTTGCGCTAACGACAAAAGAGCTAGAGAACTTTGCCCAGGTGGGCAGCAACGCCGCCGAGTACATCAAGATTGTGCCTGGGTTTGGCATCACCAACGGAACCCAGAACAAATCCAACTACAACGGTCAGACCATCGGCATCAACGCCAATGGCGACTCCGGCAGCCAGAGCCCGCTCAACGCTGCCTATTCCTATAACGGGCTGCCGGTCAACGTTCTCGACATCACGGCAGACGGCGCGCACGTCTCTGACCCGGGCTGCAACTGTGACACTCCCGTAAATCCGAATTCGGAATTCCTGCAAGAGTTCAAGGTCCTGACCTCGAACTTCTCCGCCGAGAACCAAAAAGGCCCCATCCTGATAACCTCGGTGTCTAAGGCAGGCGGCCAGACGTTCCATGGCAGCGCGTTCTTCTCGGCTCGGAACCATGTCCTGAACGCCAACGATTGGCTCAACAATCACACCCAGACGCAGCAGCCAGCCAACTCCTATTACTACCCAGGTGCGACGTTCGGCGGACCCGTCATCATTCCAGGCACCAACTTCAACAAGAGCCGCCAGAAGTTATTCTTTTGGACTGGTTTCGAATACTTCCGCCAGACTCTGGATACCGGTCTGCTGCGCGCAACTGTGCCGACAACTCGAGAATTAGCTGGAGACTTCTCGCCGGCCGCGGTCAACGAAGAGGGCTTACCAGTCACTGCTTCGGGCAATCCACCCTATCAGCTTACAAATGCCGCCTTTGTTGCCTTCGGGAACTCAACAACGATCCCTGCCTGTACGGGAACTCCGAACGGCGCATGTATCGATCCCAACATGCTCGCTTTGGCGAAACTGTATCCCGCACCTAACAGGACCCCGGACGCCAGCAACCAATACAACTACGTCCAATCTCAGATTTTCGCCCAGAACAACCGCCAATGGGCTGTTCGCGGAGACTGGAATGTAAGCGCAAGCACCAAGGTATTTATCCGCTACAACTACCAGCGCGAAATTCAGCAATTCCCGGTTGGACTCTGGTGGAGAAACGGTGACCAGGTTCCTTATCCTTCACCTATTCAGGGTAGAAATAAGTCGGACTCGTGGACGGGAACCGTGACCCACGTGTTCAGTCCGACGATGACTAACGAGACGATCGTCACTTACTCTTTCATCGGCTTCCCCAACGTATTCGCCAACCCCTCCAGGGTCGATCGCACCAAGGTGGGCTACGGTTACGCAGGGTTATTCAACAATGGCGTGAAACAGATTCCATCCTTTGGCCAGTTCGGACCGAGCGAGGCCGCTCTGGTCTTCAATCCTGGTGGCTTCGAGGCTGGAGGCAATTCGCAAGGGTTGTACGCGAATAAATACATGCCCAATGTGAGCGATACGCTCGCAAAGGTCTACCGCAACCACACCCTGAAATTTGGCTTCTTCTGGGAGTGGATTCGCAACGCCCAGCCGGCTAACAACAACACCAACGGTCAAATGCTTGTATCTCACGACCAGAGCGTTAATCCGTTTACCTGGGGAAACGAGTACGCTGACTTGCTCACCGGCAACCTGAGCAACTATGTCGAAACGAACTTCAACCGGATCAATGACATCAACTATTCAACCTATGAATTTTTCGGGCAGGATTCCTGGAAGGCCACGAGGAAATTAACCATCGACTTTGGCGTGCGCTTTACGCATTTCACTCCATGGATCGATGGCAAGAATTTCGGCTACTCCATCTTCGATCCTTCCCAGTACCAGCCTGGCTGCGCGGATGCGCCGACCTTCTGCGGATTCTTGTGGCACTCGAAAAATTCGTCTGTTCCGCTGGGAGGCTTCCCCACCCGCAAACTGTTCTATCAGCCACGCCTCGGTGCTGCCTATGACCTGTTCGGAACCGGCAAGACTATAGTGCGGGGCGGTTGGGGACGCTTCTACTATCATTCCGGGCAGTTTACCAACGGTCTGGATGCTTCCGCGGGAGTGGCAACCGCCAATATTGGCCCAAACACTTGGGTTGGCGGACCGGGCTGCCCCACTTCCGGGCCTTTGCTTGCTGCGAACCTCTCGTGCCTGAACGTTGCTGCTACACCGGCAGCGCCATCGGCGGTCGATTCCAGGGATGACAAGCAGCCTTACACCGATAGTTGGAGCGTTACCGTTGCGCAAAGGACACCTTGGCAAGGTCTCCTTGAGGTCGCTTATGTAGGCAATCGCAGCCGAGACCTGCCAAGCAGCGGCGGATTCGGCAGCAATCTCAACCTCGTCCCCGTCGGAGCGATGTTGAGCGCACCCAATCCTGCCAAGGCTGATCCCAAGTTCTACCGGCCATTGAACGATCCGAACACCGGTCAAGGTTACGGCGACCTGAACCAGGCGACCAATAACCTTTACGCGGACTACAAGGCGATGCAGGTCACTTGGGGCCGGCACTTGGGCCGCTACACCATTCAGGCAAACTACACCCTTCAAAAGGCTATGGGCATCCTCAGCGCGAATGCTAATGGCCAGCCCAACGGGTCCGCCAGTATCAATCCCTTTAACTTGCAGAGCAACTATGGTGTGCAGCCCACCGATCGCAGGCACTTGTTCAACATTGCCTATTCGATAGACATCGGCAACCCGCTGCATGCCCATGGTTTCCTCGCGGGCGTTACCAGCGGGTGGCAGATCTCGGGTATTACGCAGGTCCAAAGTGGCGCCAACATCACCTATAGCGGCGGCTACAACGCCAGTACGAACTACAACATGCAGTTGAACAGTGGGATCATTCCGAACTCGGTCAGCGCGCAGAACCCGGATGGTGTCGCGATAAGCAACCAGTCCATCCTGGGAACGAACGCTGTGCAACTCAATCCCATCGTAACTTGCAATCCCACATCCAATTTGGGAGCGCATCAGTTCGTGAACGGGAATTGTTTTGCCGCTCCAACTGCCGTAGGCCAGAACGGCCCGACGCTGCTGCCGGTGGCATACGGGCCCGCGTACTTTAACTCCGACCTGGCTCTGTTCAAGAATTTCAGAATGTCGGAATCCAAGAATCTGCAATTCCGCATTCAGAGCTACAACTTCCTGAACCATCCGTTGTGGTCATTCCCCAACAACAACAACCTGACACTCCAGTTCAAGCAGGATGCTGCGGGCAACTTTACGCAGACCAACGCGAACTTCGGCAGAACCACCGAAAAGCAAGGCGCTCGTGTGGTTGAGTTTGTCGTCAGGTTCATCTTCTAGAACGAGAATCTGCTTTGAACTTGAATGGGATGGCTCCGGCCATCCCATTCTTTTTCCTGTAAACTTGTGAACACGGCCCCAGCTGTATGCATAGATTCTCTCTCCTACTGCTGCTGATATTCGGCACGCTCGTTCGCGCACAAACTCCTCAGCCTTCCGCGCAGCAACTCGTCCAGGATGCAATGCAGAAGCAGCAGGCCGGCGATCTCGAGGGAGCCGTGAAAGAATATCGTCAGTTCCTGAAGACCCATCCTGAGGCCACGCCCATCCATTCCAACCTGGGGGCAGCCTTGGCTGGGCTGGGACGCTACGAGGAGGCGGTGCCGGAATACAAAGCTGCGCTCAAGCAGTCGCCCAGCTTTACGCAGGCCCGTCTGAATCTGGCGATTGCCTTTTACAAGATGGGACGCATCAGCGACGCAGCCACCCAACTCGTGCGAGTACACGCCGAAGATCCCGCGAATCACCAGGCCGTGCTGCTGTTAGGCGACTGCTACCTGCGCATGGGCCAAAACAAAGACGTCATTCATTCATTGCAGCCCGAGCAGAAGAAGTCTCCCGACGATCTCGCAATTGCTTACATGCTCGGAACCGCGCTCTTGCGAGACAAGCAACGCGATGAAGGAGCGGCGGTGATCGACCGCATCCTGCGCAACGGTGACTCGGCAGAATCGCATCTCCTCCTGGGCATGACCAAGTTCGAGGCCATGGAGTACCCCGCTGCCATTGCCGATCTCACCAAAGCCGCCGAGATCGATCCGAATCTGCCGGACGTGTATTCGTATCTGGGGCAGGCGCAAATGGCCAGCGGCGACATGAAGGCGGCGCGCGATGCATTCGAGAAGGAACTCTCCGTAAATCCCAACGATTTTGAGTCCAACGTCCGACTGGCCGTCCTCTTGAAGCAGGATGGCAACTACGAACGCGCACACCAGTTGCTCGATCGCGCCTTGCTGGTTCGTCCCAAGGATCCGGGCGCGCTATATCAGGTCGGAGCAACGTACCTTGCGGCGGGAGACCTGAATCCAGCCCTTCGCTCGTTGGAGGCCTTAGTCAAGCAGTATCCGGAATTCCTGGAGCCGCATGTCTCTCTGGCGCAGGTCTACTATCGGCTGCGGCGAAAAGAAGAAGGGGACCGCGAACGCGAGATCGTGCAAAAGCTCAAGGCCGAGCAGGACGCACAACAGTCGAAAGCCAAAGGTGACGCCCAGACAAGACCTTGACCATTGTCATCCTGAGCGCAGTCGAGGGACCTTGCGTTCGCCTCTCGGAGCCGCCCTACTGCGTAGGCTCATCGATTTTTAGTAACTGATCGGCAGCGATGTCCTTCAAGACCTGGCGAATTCCGCTGGGCCAACGAATTTCGAGGGACGCGACTTTGGACTCCTGCCCCAGCCCGAAGTGAACCCGTTTGTCGCTCGAAGACATGAAACCCACGCTAACCGAGACATGGTTATAGAGCACGCGGCCCGAGGCCGTGGTCAGCTTGACTTTCGCTCCAATTGCATCCCGGGCGCTCTTATGCCCGATCAGGTTGAGCATGAGCCAGTGATTGCCGCTATCGGCCGTATTCATCAGAATTCGCGGCGGGGCATTGAGAGACGTAACCACTATGTCGAGAGCCCCGTCATTATTGAGGTCTCCAAATGCCGAGCCTCGTTGATAACCTTTACGCAAGAAATCGGAGCCCATCTCGGGCGACACGTCAATAAAAGTCTTTCCGTCGATATTCTCGAACATGGTGTCGTGCTCAGGCGATGATTCGTTCACTTGATCAACGTCGCCATTAGCCGAGTAGATGTCCTTCCAGCCATCGTTGTTGTAATCGATAAATCCGTTACTCCATCCCGAATGAGGCACGCTCATCGATTGAATCTTCGACGAGTAGGCGTAGCTGAATAGATCACCATTGTTCTTGAGCAGCTGCCAGACTTGTTGGCGAAGATTGTTGTAGAAGATATCCACTCTGCCATCGTTGTCGAAGTCCTTCGCGTCCGAGCCCATCGACGATCCGGTGCGGGCATTCTCGTCGTAGCCTACCCCCAGTTCGAGCCCTCGTTCCTCGAACTTTCCGTTTTTCATGTTGATAAACAGGGAATTCGGTTCGGTGTCGTTGGCGATGAATATATCGGGCCAGCCATCGTCGTTGAAATCCGCAATGGAAATTCCCATCCCTTTGCCCGGGGACTTCGACAATCCGGATTTTTCCGTCACGTCCTCGAACTTGCCGTTGCCCAGATTGTGATAAAGGCGGTGAGGAACGCTCTTGTACCGCCGCGGATCGCAATAATATTCCGTGCTTCCCATGGTGCAGCGCAGGTCCGTCTGCGGCGTCCAGTAGGTATAGTTCGAGACAATCAGGTCGAGCAGACCGTCGTTGTCATAATCGAACCAGGCAGCCGCAACGCTGAGCGTCTCAGCCGGCTTTGTGCCGATTCCGGAGACTCGAGTGACATCGGTAAAAGTTCCGTTGCCGTTGTTGTGATACAGCGTATTGCGGCCCGCGGCGCAGACGAACAGATCTTCGTAGCCATCGTTGTCGTAGTCGCCCACCGCAACGCCGAAGTTGAAACCCAGGAATTCACCCGCCAGGCCCGCTTTGGCGGTAACATCTTCAAAGGTCCCGTCGGCACGCTGCTTCAGCAGGCAGTTGTAGTACGAGGGAGCGCTCTTTTTCATTTCCGGCAACTGCGCGCCGTTGGTGAAGAAAATGTCCATCCTGCCATCGTTGTCGAAGTCGAAAATGGCTACTCCGCCACACATTGGCTGAGGAAAATACTTGTGCCCTCCCGGGCTGTTGTTGCTGACATAGGTAATCTTCGAACGCGGCGCTACGTCCACAAACCCAGGGCGCTTGCCCGTCGGGGCTGACCCGGAGGCCAACAAAAACAGGCAAGCGAGCGCCAGGCAAAGCCAGGAGGCGAGCCTTGGCCAGATGCTAGACTGACGGTTGGGCATGAGGTTCTATTCCCGCATTCTATCTGGAATCCTGCTCGGGACGGGCCTTCTCCTCGGCGCGTCAAGCAGCGGCCCAATAATGTTTGAAGAGATCGCTCATCGCTCTGGCCTGACTTTCTCGAGCGACAGCAGCCCCACCCCTCACAAAAATCAGCCCGAAACCATGGTAGCGGGCGTGGGCTTGCTGGACTATGACAACGACGGTTATTTGGACATCATGCTTGTAAACGGCGCCGCGATTCCGTCACTTCAAAAGGAATTACCGAAGTACTGGAATCGCTTATACCACAACAACCATGACGGGACATTTACGGATGTAACCGAAAAGGCAGGCGTCGCTGGCATTGGCTATGGGATGGGGGTGGCGGTCGGTGATTATGACAACGACGGCTGGCCCGACATCTACGTCGTAAATGTCGGGAAAAACCAGTTACTTCACAACAACGGCAACGGCACCTTTACTGACGTCACCGATAAAGCCAGTGTCGGCGGCGGTCTGCTAGACGGCAAAAAGATGTGGTCCGTCTCCGCCGCTTGGGTCGATTACAACAATGACGGCTTGCTCGACCTCTTCGTTTCCAACTATTGCAAGTGGGAAGTCAATAAAGACCCGTATTGCGGACCGACTCCCACCTTACGTGCCTATTGTCACCCGAATAACTACGCGAACTTCCCGAATACTTTGTACCGAAACAATGGCGACGGCACCTTCACCGATGTCTCCGCGGAAACTGGAATCGCCAAGTACCTCGGGAAGGGAATGGGAGTGGCCATCGCCGACTACGACCATGACGGATTCATCGATATTTTTGTGGCCAATGACAATCATCCCAACTTCCTCTTTCATAATCTCGGCGGCAAGCGATTCGAAGAAGTTGCGCTCGAAGCCGGTGTGGCCTATGCGCAGAGCGGCAGCGCGCTTTCCGGCATGGGAGTAGATTTCAAAGACGTCGATAACGACGGACGCCCTGACCTCTGGCACACTGCGGTCGAGAACGAATCATTTCCGTTATTTCATAACTCCGGTGGGGGGCAATTCGTCGAGCAAACCCTGCCCGCACAATTGGCAGTGACTCGCACCATGTCGGGATGGGGAAATGGCATTGTCGACCTCGACAATGACGGATGGAAGGATCTGTTCGTTGCGCGTAGCAACGTTCTCGATAACATCGCTCAATTTTCCAACCGCAAGTACGAAGAACCCAACTCAGTTCTGCGCAATCTGGGAAATGGCAAGTTCCAGGATGTCAGCAGCCAGGCGGGTCCCGACTTCCAGGTCGCTGCGGCGCATCGTGGAGTGGCGTTTGGCGACATCGACAATGATGGACGAATCGATGCCATAGTCACCGTCCTGAACGGACCATTGCTGTATTTCCAAAATATTTCGAAAAACAGCAATCACTGGATCACCCTCACTCTTGTTGGGAAAAAGAGCAATCGCATGGGTCTTGGTGCGCAAGTACGCATCACCGGAGAGGACGGCAAGTTTCAATATAACGAGGCGACGACTGCGGTCGGATACGCTTCTTCAAGCGACCATCGTGTGCACTTCGGCCTCAGTGGCTCACGAGTGATCCGCGAAATCGAGGTCACATGGCCCAGTCGCACACGACAGGTATTGCGCGACGTACCCGCCGATCAGATTCTCAAAATTGAGGAAAAAGTCCAGTGAGCGTTGCGCAAGAGGAGAACGGTTTGAAGAACCTGCTAGTATCCGGCTTCGACCCCTGAGTTTTCCACCTACCCGTGCTTGACGAGTGCTGTTCTTCGCGTATACTTTCGCTATACGCTTAAGGTGCCGCAATTGAGTTCGAAAAAGAAAGCATGGGAACAGCCAGTGGTCTTTCGTCCTTCCGAGGAAGACAGAAGGATGCTTGACTGGCTTTCGAAGCACTTGTACTTGAAGCCTTCACAAGTGCTGAGGCAGGGACTGAAAAAGCTGCACGACGCGGAGAAAGCAACCGACAAAGAACGGAAGTAAGGCAATGTAAGCGCGCCGTACCGGTGTTCGAAGCACCGACACGGCGCTAACCACAGTCGCCTAACAAGGAGGCAACAATGGCTAGACAGCAACGTAGCACCATCTCTATTCAAGAATCCACCCACCCAATCACTCGAGTCGCGCTTTATGCTCGCGTCAGCACGCTGAACAACCAAGATCCAGAAATGCAGCTCTCGGAATTGCGAGAATATGCAGCGCACCGCGGCTGGCAGATTGTCGAGGAATTCACAAACCAGGGCGTTTCCGGCTGCAAGGAGTCCAGGCCGGCACTCAATCGACTCATGGCGGATGCTTGTCGTCGAAGGTTCGACGCTATCCTGGTCTGGAAGATCGACCGGTTCGGAAGGTCCTTGAAGCATCTGGTTAACGCGCTGGCGGAACTCGCAGCGCTCGGAGTGGCGTTTATCAGCTTGCGTGACAACCTAGACTTGAGCACCCCTTCCGGCCGGTTGATGTTTCAAATCATCGGGGCAATGGCCGAGTTCGAACGGGCGTTGATCCAGGAGCGGGTTCGTGCCGGTTTGCGGAATGCACGAAGCAAAGGGAAGAAACTCGGCAGACCGCGCGTGACGGTGGACGCCTCCAAAATCGCCTCCCTACGCGCACAAGGGCGTTCCTGGGGGGAGATCGTAGAAGAGATGGGGATCGGAAATGGGACTGCTCAGCGGGCGCTAGCGGGCTTGCCCAAAAAAGGAGGAGCAGCTTTATAGGGCCATTGGGTGGTGGGGGAGGACTCAAGGGTCTCTTCGGAGTCATCGTTACCCTATCCGATCTGCCATAATCTCCAAATGTGCGGACGTTATCGACTCTCGCGGCGGAAGCAGATCATCGCGGAGCATTTCGACGCTCCCGATTGGCAGGACGACTGGTCACCGCGCTACAACATTGCTCCGACCCAGCCAGTCCCGGTGATCCGCCAACATCCGAAGGAACCGATTCGCCAAATCACGCTTATGAAGTGGGGTTTAATTGCTCATGGGTCGAAATCAGCGTCCGATGCGGCACGCACGATCAATGCACGTTCAGAGACAGCCGCAACAAAACCTGCGTTCCGTGATCCGCTGAAATTCCGAAGGTGTTTGATTCCCGCCGATGGCTTTTACGAATGGAAGAGAACAGGAAAAGCCAAGCAGCCGTACTGCTTTGAAGTGACCGAAGGCGAGTTGTTCGCGTTCGCTGGTCTGTGGGACGGATGGAAGAACGCGGAGGGGCAATGGATCAAGACTTGCTCCATTCTGACCACTGTGCCGAATGCGCTCACGGCGACTGTCCACGACCGAATGCCTGTGATCCTCGACCGCGAGAGCTATGATTTGTGGCTCGACCCTGGCATGCAGAACGTTGCGGCGATTTCCGAACTGCTGAAACCTTATGATGCCAAGTCCATGCGGTGTTATCCGGTCAGCAGTCGAGTCAACCACGTGGCGAACGATGATAGGGAATGCTCCCAACCTGCGGATGCTACTGAGGATCAGAATCGTCTCTTCTCGTAGCGTAGTGAGGCATTCTCGCAATATGACTTTATCGAGCTTGTTCAACGGCAGGAAGATACTTGCACCGGAAGTGCCGAAAGTGCTCTTTCATCCGACGCGCATCAGCAGGAATGGCTTTTCGACGGTTTCAACTGGGTGAAAAATGACACGCGAAGAGTTCGTTAATGTTGCTCAGGAAACCTTGGACTCCCTCCCGGAAGAATTTCGTAGCCGTATCCAGAATGTTGCCATTCTGGTTGAGGATTATCCGCCGAAGCAGTCACGATCACAGCCGGGTCAGCGAAGGCAATTGCTACTAGGCATCTTTCACGGAGTGCCCGCGACGAAGAGGAGTGTTTTCAACCTCACCACAGGACCAGATCACATCGTGCTTTATCAGAAGAACATTGAGTCGGTCTGCCAAAGCGAGGCCGAAGTGCGTCATCAAATTCGGCAGACTCTCATACACGAACTGGGGCACTATTTTGGGATGACCGAGGAGCAACTGAAGGATGTGTAGTGGCAACAGCCCGCTCACGCCCCCGATTCGTCCGCTGCCAGTCGATTCGCCAACGGACCGATCTCTCTTTCAACGACAACGGCCACATGTCGAACCAACGAAGCTGACTCGCTGCGCCATAGCTCATTCAGTGACCTGCATCACGGGCAGGCTTGTGACACTGAACGTGACTCTATATTCCTGCCAGCCTACTGCACCGTGATTGTCACTGCTGTTGAGTGCGTAATCGAACCAGAGGTAGCATTCACTGTGACCGTGTATTGACCCGGAGGCGACTGCCGGTAAGCCGGAGTTGAGGAGTTGCCTCCGCCGCAGGCGGTCCACAACCCTATGAGGAGTAGAGGAAGGAAGAGAGTTCCAAGAATAATGTTCTTTCTTTTCGATCGCACGTAAGCCCAGTTCCCATGACTGCCAGACCGCAGATGGGTAACCACACCATGTACGCTGGCGATAAGCCATGTCGAAAGGTCGGACGAACGAGAGACGCTGTAGGCCCGGTAGTTGCCACCGACAATTGCGAAGTTGCGGTGCCGCTCGCGGTCGGCATAACGGAGCTTGGATTGAGAACGCACGTTGGCGCGAGAGCGGGTATGGGTGAAACAGAGCAACTCAGTGAGACCGGGCCGTCAAACCCATACATCCCGGTCGCCGTAAGCGTGAAGACAGCAGAACTCCCAGCCTTTATCGCCGCGCTCCCAGGCGTAGCACTCACTGCAAAATCTCTCACTACTTGGGTCAAAACCGCCGAAGTAGCGGGGTTGAAATTAACGTCTCCACGATATTCAGCCGTGATGTCGTTCGTTCCCGCGATGAGATTGTCAATCGAAATTGTCGCTACTCCGTTCTCGTTCAAATTCTGGCTGCCCAGAGTTTCCGTCCCGTCCACGAACGTTATTGTCCCTGTGGGTGTGCCGCTAACGGCGGCATTAAGGCTGGCCTGAATTGTGGCTGTCAAGTTAACCGCCTGCCCAAATGTCGAGGGGTTAGCCGAGGACCGCAATTCTGCCTTGGTGCCTCGGATGTTCAGGAGGATGGTTGCGCTGTTAAATGGAGTCGAAACAGCCAGATCCAATGCGCCATCCATGTTGAAGTCCGCTGGTGTCGCCGCATCCAGCACCTGACCGCTCGCATAGTTCATGCTCGCTTGGAAGGTGCCGTCGGCGTTGCCCATCAGCACGCTGACCGTCCTATCGGATTGGTATACGTTGACGAGTGCCAGGTCCGGTTTGCCGTCCGCGTTGAAGTCCCCTACTGCCACTGATCCTGGATGATTGCCGGTTGGATAGTCCACGTGTGCATGGAACGTGCCGTCACCACTGCCCAGCAGCACGCTTACTGAATTGCCGGAGGTATTGGCAACCGCCAAGTCCAGCTTGCCGTCGCCATTGAAGTCCCCCACCGCCAACGACGATGGAGAATGGCCCGTTGGATAATCCACGTGCGGTTGAAACGTGCCGTTCCCGTCGCCCAGCAGCACGCTCATCGTATCGTCTTCATAGTTCGCCACCGCCAAGTCTAGCTTGCCGTCGTGATTGAAGTCTCCAACGATCAGAGACGGACCGTTTCCCGTCGCATAGTCCACGTGCATCTGAAAACTACCGTCCCCGTTTCCCAGCAGCAGGCTGACTGAATTGACCTCGCTATTGGCCATGACCAAGTCCGGCTTGCCGTCGCCATTGAAGTCCCCCACGGCTATAGACGAT
>JAICJP010000231.1 GCA_025928375.1 Candidatus Sulfotelmatobacter sp. | reverse complement strand
TCCGTGGACGTGGATCGCGCTCTCGACGCGCTGCACCGCGCCGAAGCCCGCATTGACGTGGCCTCCGGAAAATAGTTTCCAACCGTTCCCTGGATTGTCTCCTCACCCCTGCGCCGGGGCGTCCGACGCTTGTACAATTGTGCCGTTTACGAATCGAGGAGATGGCCTGATGAATATTCCCTCCGCAATCATGCTTTCCGCTCTTTGCTCTTGCGTAATGTTCGCGCAAGAAAGCAAGCCGGCAGCTCCGGCGCCGCCAAGTCCGCCACCGCCGTTGGCCAGCCCTGAAGTTCACTCCGACAACAGCGTGACCTTCCGTTTTCGCGCCATCAATGCGCAGGAGGTGAAGCTCGAACGCGAGGGAACCGAGCCCGTGGCTATGCAAAAGGACGAATCTGGGGTCTGGAGCGTGACCACTCCACCGCTGCAACCCGACTACTACGGCTATTCGATCCTGGTTGACGGACAGCGCAATATCGATCCATACAATCACCTGCTCCAGCCCAACCTGTTGAACACGGGAAACGCGGTGCACGTCCCCGGGCCGCCATCGTTACCTTGGGAATTGAACAATGTGCCGCATGGCGAAATTCACCACCATTTCTATCGCTCTGTGGTGGCCAACGATGATCGCGATTACTACGTCTACACGCCGCCGAATTACGACCCTAAATCGAAGACCAGCTATCCTGTTCTGTATCTTCTGCACGGCTATAGCGACGATGCCAGCGGCTGGACGGCCGTCGGCCACGCCAATGTGATTCTCGACAACCTGATTGCCCAGGGCAAAGCCAAGCCGATGATCGTAGTAATGCCTCTCGGCTACGGCACCATGCAAATGATTTCGGTGGGTTGGGGAGTCTGGAACCGGCACGATATCCGGGACGAGAATTTTTCCAAGTTCCGCGAAGCGCTGCTCACCGAGGTCATGCCCAAAGTTGAAAGCGAGTATCACATCGCGAAAGACCGCAGTTCGCGCGCTATTGCCGGCCTTTCTATGGGAGGCTCCGAGTCTCTGCTCACCGGACTGAATAACCTCGACAAGTTCGCCTGGATCGGAGCGTTCAGCTCCGGAGGTCTTCCCGAGCCATTCGACAAGGATTTTCCGGGGCTCGACGGCAAAGCAAATCCGCCGATCCGATTATTGTGGGTCGCGTGCGGTACCGAAGACCGCCTGATAACGATGAACCGCAACTTCCGCCAGTGGCTGCAGTCTAAAGGCATTCAGCACACCGATATCGAAACGCCGGGAATGCACACGTGGATGGTGTGGCGCAGGAATCTTTCCGAGTTCGCCCCGCTGCTATTCCGCTGAATTGTGTAGCGCGTATTGTGTAGCCCCGGACGCCTCGTCCGGGTGGCGCGAAGCGCGATGGCGCCCATCGTTAGCGTAAGCTCTCAGCTCCCACGCTCGCTGCGCTCGCGGGGCGGACGAAGGCGTCCGCCCCTACATGAACCGTCACGGGACTTTGACGTGATTGTGGTTTTCTGCCGGTACGTAGTTTACGGCGGCGGTCCGCTCCAGCTTGTCCCAGGCGAACCTGCGTCCTTCTAGCGCGCGCTTCAGAGTCTTGAACAGCACAATCGAAAATAGCTGCCGGTAAGCGAAACGTTGCAGCCAAACCTGGCTGAGCAGCAGGACATCTTCCTTGTCGTCATCCCGGCGCCGCTCCAGCGCAAACGCAATCGCGGACGCGATGAAATCAATCACCAGGAACGCAAAAAAGAAAGCCACCAGCTTATGAAAGCTTGCCGGGTCGGTCGAGTCAGGATGGAAATGTTTCTGGATGAGATACCAGATCGTGCCGACCGCAAACATGATATCGATCAGCGGCGAAACCAGCGGCAACAGAATCTGGAAAATCACGATGTTCGGCAGCGCCACCCACCCCAGAACCCCCTTGCGCGCCACCACTCCACGGTGTTTGTAGACCGCCTGCAGAATCCCGAAAGACCAGCGGAAGCGCTGCCGCATCAAGCCATTCGCATTGGTGGGCGCTTCAGTGTAGGCCAGCGCCAGATCTTCATACTCCACGCGGTATCCGCGGCGCAGCAGAGCCATGGTCAGGTCCGCATCTTCGGCGACGGTATCGATATGGTAACCTCCGGCTTCGCGTACCGCCGATACGCGCCAGCAGCCGATCGCCCCCGGCACCACGCTGACCGCGCCCAACACATCGAGCGCGCGCCGTTCGAAGTTCTGGCTGGTGATGTATTCCAAAGCCTGCCACCGCGTCCACAGATTCACGCGGTTCCCGACCTTTGCATTGCCGGCGATCGCCGCCACTCTTGGATTGATGAAGTGCGGCACCAGTCGGGCGATCGCGTCCGGAGCGATGATCGTATCCGCGTCAATGCCAACGAAAAGCTCGGCGTCGCCAATGTGCTCGATCCCGTAATTGAGCGCTTCCGCCTTCCCTGAGTTCTTCTTGCCCAGGATGAGAACCTTGCCCGAAGCAGTTTCTGCGCGGAATGCATTGCGCGCTACCTCGAGCGTACGGTCCTTGGAGCCATCATCAATGACGATGACGCGCAGATTTGGATAATTCGAATTCAAAGCTGCCCGCACGGTCCGCTCAATGACTTTCTCTTCGTTGTACGCTGGGATCAGCACCGCGACTTTGGGTTTATACGAGGCCACCTCTGCCGGCTTGCCGAAGATCTTCTCGTGTAACCGATCGTAGATCGCGGCGGCCCCGATGAAGATCAGCCGTCCCGTCATGAGCAAATCGCCGACCAGGAAAATCCAGGTGATCGCGATAATGACCGCATCGAACATCCAGAAGCCAAAGCGATCCAGACGCGCTGCCCACAATTCTGCGCGCGGCAGGGGAGCCATCACGTTCGCCCTCTGCATCCCCAGCAATTCGTACACCGGCGCAATCTCGTATCCTTTGGCCCGGATCCCATCAATGATCATGGGCAGCGCGCGCACCGTTTCCGCGCGATTCCCGCCCCCATCATGCAGCAGGACGATGTTTCCGCAGCGCAGATTCTCCAACTTGCAGGGCGGCAAATGCGACAGCACGTATGCGCTAATCTGTTCCGCCGACCGCCGCGGATTGTCACTCCAATCATTGGGGTCGATGCGATTCCCCACAGTGATGTATCCCATCTCCTGCGGGATTTCGAGCGGCCGAACTTGATCCGACGTGTCTGGCTCCTCATCAATCGCATACGGCGGCCGCATCAGCGTGGCCCGAATGCCCATCATGCTGGCAAAGAGCCGCTCCGTCAGGTTCAACTCCACCTTCATGTAACCGGTGGAGATGCCGCTCACGTCCGGGTGAGTGAAGGTGTGATTCCCAATGGTGTGTCCTTCCGCGTAAATCCGCTTCGCCAGCCCGGAAAATTTGTCCGTCTGAATTCCAATCAGGAAGAATGTTGCGGTCGCTTTCTTCTGCTTCAGCACGTCGAGGATCTTCGGAGTCCACTGCGGATCAGGCCCGTCATCAAACGTGATTGCCACCTTATTCGTGCTATAGCCGTAACGGCCGACGCGGTAAGGTTCCGGCAGGTTCTGGAAAACTTCGTCCGTGATCAGCTTGCTGTCGGGATCGATGGTAAGATCCCGCGTGCCGTGGGCCGGCTTCTCTTCGATGCGGAGAATTTCCCCCTGGCCTTCCATGTCGACGTCGGCGCCGGGCGGCACATCGCGAAGTTTGTCAGGGGCGCCGGGGTCTCCCGGCATGTCCCAAACGCGCCACAGCGATCGATCTTCGCTGCCCAACCGCCATAGGGCAAACGTCTGAATCCCCAGGCTCTGGGCCACGCGCATGTGGTTGAGCGCGGTGACTGCATCCACAAACCAGATATCGTGCCGCAGGTTGCGTTCGTCGAGATAGCTGAAATGAGGATTCATCGCATCGTCATCGAAATTGATGTCCTCATCGGAGTCTCGCGCCGCCAGCCACGCCTCCTGCACGCTGACGCCTGCGTCATGCTCGCCGGCCAGAAGTTTCCCGTCTTTCGGTTTCAGCACCCAGTCATAGCCATAGTTCGCGATCGCGCAGATGATCTTGTTCTGCGGAATGACCGTGCGCGCATATTTCAGATTGTCCAGGAACCAGTCCTGCGACGCGACTGGCCCCGACTTGCCGCCGGGATAGTGCTCGTCATAATCCATGAGCACTACTCCGTCTACGGCAGCCGCAATAACCGGATAGTCGAACTCCTCGTTGTGCGGCTGCACCGCGACGTACAGCTTCATGCCGCGCGCGTGCAGGTCTTGCGAGAGTTCCCGCAGCAGAGCAACGTAGCCGGGCTGCCCCTTGGCGGGAAACGCTTCGAAGTCGATCATCAGACCGCGATAACGCCCGGAGGAGAGGAACTCTCCGGCTTCTCGCCGGAAACGCACTCGCGCATCGGCATCGTTCAGAAAGCCCGAAATGTCGACCCAATCCGTGCCGTCGGTATTGTTGACCATGGGAAAAACTTCCATGGCCGGATTTTCATTCTTCAGAAACGGCATGACCCGGTCGTCTACGGGCAAAACATTTTTTCCCTGGATCACGTCGAAGAACTTATTGGTTTGGTCTTCCACGCCCTGCAGACGCCCATCGGGGGTGAGCACGTGCAGCCAGTCGGGATACAGCATGTCCATCTGGTGCGCGAACGAGCGCAAGGAGGAAAAACTGGCCGCATCCCACGGCACATAAAAGCCGGCGCGAATCCCTTCAGATTGATTGAGCGTCACCTGCGAGGCTGCCAGCTTTGACTTCCGCCGGGAGCGTGCAGCGGCCTTCCTCGTACGTTCGTGAGCCTTGGCCCGCTCGCTCTCCTTCAAGGCCTTGAAAGCTCGTTTTTGAGGGGAAAACAGCAATTCCGGCAGGGGCTCGTCCCGAAGAGCCGTGAAAACGAAAAATATGATGAGTGCGGAGACCACCACCGCCGTGATGTCGAAAGCGCGCCGTAGCCGTTTCCAGCGGGCCCGGCGCGGGTCATAAAAGACTGGCTCAGCCATGGGGAGACGTATTTAATCGTATGCTGTTGACAGCACACGGTCAATTTGTAGCGTGGCAGGGTGAGTTTGCTCTAACTTAAGATGCTAATTCGCTACGCTGGGATATCTTCAAACGCGCTATGATTCGCAGCGTGCGGGAACTGCTGCGCAGCAAAGCACGATTCTTTCTCCTGGCCACTTTGGCCGCTCTGGCCTTGCGCCTTTTCCTCGTGTGGCGATTTCCGGGCGTCGTCGATGATTCCCGCCTCTACGCCGACATCGCCAAGAACTGGCTCCAGCACGGGATTTATGGCATCACCAACTCCGGCAAAATTGTGCCGACGCTTTCCCGCCTTCCAGGATATCCCGCCTTTCTCGCGGCCATCTTTGCGGTCTTCGGGTTGGACAATTTCAAAGCAGTCTTGCTGATCCAGGTGCTTTTCGACCTGGGCACGTGTTTTCTGATAACGGACATGGCGCGGCGATTGTTTTCCGCGCGCGCAGCCCAGGCTGCCTTTCTGCTCGCAGGGTTGTGCCCTTTTCTGGCGAACTATGCGGCGGCCGCATTGACCGAAACTCTGGAAATCTTTTTCACCACGCTCGCACTCGACTTCGCCCTGCGTGGGCTAGGTGTCGGCGAAGTCTCGACGCCCGGCCGCCTGAATTGGGTCGGATGCGGTCTGTCGATCGCAGGCGCCATCCTGCTTCGGCCCGATGGAGGAATTCTGCTGGCCGCCATCGGCGGATATCTGTTCTGGCTACTGCTGAAGAATTGGAAAGGAAATCTCTCTGCCGCGGATTCTGTGCCGCGCTTCGCACCCCGGAAACTGATCTTTGCGGGAATCCTGGTCGCGGTTGCCGCTGTCGCCCCCCTGATCCCCTGGACGTTGCGTAACCTGCACACGCTCCACCGCTTCCAGCCCCTGGCTCCGCGTTATGCTACCGATTCCGACGAGTTCATCATGCCCGGCTTCAATCGCTGGGTGAAAACCTGGATTGTGGACTACGTTTCCGTGCAGGAGATTTACTGGCCCGTTCCCGGCTCCGAGATCGATTTCTCACGCCTGCCCAATCGTGCGTTCGATTCTGTAGATCAGCGCTCAGAGACCTCCCAGCTGTTTGCGCAATACAACGAAGATCACGACATGAACCCGGAACTGGACGCCCGTTTCGCCGCCCTCGCCGCACAGCGAGTCCGGGAAGCACCGCTGCGCTATTACGTCTGGCTGCCCGCGTTGCGCATCGCGGATATGTGGCTCAGGCCCCGTACCGAACTGTTTCCCTCGGACCCGCGCTGGTGGGAGTTCAACGACGACCGCCGCTGGCTCACCGTCAGCCTGGTCTTTGGTGCGATCAATCTTTTGTATGTAGTTATGTTTCTCGCAGGCTGGACGCGCAGCCATGCAGTTTTTGGCGTCAGCCTATTCTTTTTTTTTGTAGTGTTGCGCTCCGCTTTTCTCGGCAGTCTGGAAAATCCCGAGCCGCGCTACACGCTGGAGTGTTATCCGGCAGTGTTATTGTTGGCCTCCCGCCTCTTCCATCGCGCTGAATAAGTTTCCATTTTTGGAAGACACCCTCTGTTGATGCGTAGTTAAACGTTTTAAAAGCGGCTAACCCCTGCAGATTCTTCTTGAAAATTGTGGTCTCGAAGTTGCACAATAGCGCCCCATCAGACTCTCCGGGGATTTGTGTCGTTGCAGTGCCCGGGCAAAACACACTTGGGGAAAACAAACCCCTTTGCGGCAAGGGAGCTTCCTACTATGCGTTCTCGATTGCACACCGTAGCAGTCATTCTCGCTGGTCTACTCACCCTCGGAACCCTTGGATTCGCGCAGTCCGCGACCACGTCTTTGCGCGGCACCATTACCGACCCCAAAGGGGCTGTTGTCTCCGGGGCAACGGTGACACTCGCGAATCCCGAGACTGGATTTTCTCGCACGGTGAAATCTGGCAGTGACGGTGTG
>JAICJP010000212.1 GCA_025928375.1 Candidatus Sulfotelmatobacter sp. | reverse complement strand
TGGCCCGCCACTCGCGAAATCGAAAGCTTTTGGTATCCGGTGTGGCTGGCTTATCCCGCGGGAATGCTGGAAGGTGCCCGCTTGCTGGATGCGCCTTCCCATCACGTTTCGGGGGAAGAGACGATCAACATTGCGCGAGGGTATGAGTTTCTTGTGCTCTTTACTTCCACTCCCGGCTTTCCCGGGGATATGCGCCTGGCAAAGGCTGTCAAGGCTGCCAACCCTTCCATCAAGATTGCCTTTGTCGGACCGCACGTTTCCGTGCTGCCTGAGAAATCCTTGCGGGAATGTCCTGAGATTGATTTCATTTGCCGTAAAGAATTCGACTTCGCGGTCGTCGATTACGCCAAAGGCAAGCCTCTGGACCAGATTCCCGGGGTCTCATATTTGAAGGATGGCAAGATCGTCCACAATCCCGATGCTCCCCAGATTCAGGACCTGGACTCGCTGCCCCACGTCACGGAGGTATACAAGCGCGATCTGGATGTCACCAGGTACAACGTGCCTTTCCTGCTGAATCCGTACGTGTCGCTTTACACCACCCGCGGCTGTCCGGCTCAGTGCACCTTCTGCTTGTGGCCGCAGACGTTGAGTGGACACCCCTGGCGCAAGCGCTCCAACGATGACGTTGCCCGCGAAATGGCCAAGGCCAAAGAGTTCTGGCCCAATGTGAAAGAATTTTTCTTCGACGACGATACCTTCAACATTCAGAAGGCACGCACCATTGAACTCTGCGCCAAACTCAAGCCGCTCGGATTGACCTGGTCCTGTACGTCACGCGTGACCACGGACTTCGAAACCTTGAAGGCCATGAAGGAAGCGGGCTGCCGTCTTCTCATTGTCGGCTACGAATCGGGCGACCCGCAGATCCTGAAGAACATCAAAAAAGGTGCGACCATTGAGCGCGCACGCCAGTTCACCAAGGACTGCCACAAACTTGGGCTGATCATTCACGGCGACTTCATCATGGGTTTGCCCGGCGAGACCCGCGAGACCATCAACAACACCATTGCCTTCGCCAAGGAACTGGATGTCGAAACCATCCAGGTTTCGGTGGCGCACGCCTATCCCGGAACCGAACTCTACGACTATGCCGTGAAGAACGGCTTCATCGTCGGCGACAACAAGATGGTCGACGAGGGCGGACATCAGCTCGCCCACATCCAGTATCCCGGGCTTCCGGCGGATGAAATCCTCTCCGCGGTACACCGCTTTTACGACGAATATTATTTCCGGCCTAAAGCTGTGTTCCGCATTCTGAAAAAGGCTGCTTTTGACAGCCATGAACGCAAGCGCCTTTACGGTGAGGCCAAGACATTCCTGAAGCTCCGCTCCCAGCGCAACAAATTGGTCAAGAAGCATGCCAAAGAGGCTGCGGCAGGCCAACCACCGGCCGGCCCCACCACCGCCACTCGTCCGGCAGACGCTGTTGGGATGACGGATTAGGAACGAGTTCCCGGTTCCCAAGTGCGGTATCTAAGCCGAAGGTTTTCACTGAGAACTGGGAACTGACAACTGAGAACTGCGTTTGACCTTTCGCAAGTATCTAGTGTTGGCCGGGGTGACCGTCTTCGCGGCGGCCGGCGATTCCATGCTGTCGCAGGGCATGAAGCAAGTCGGCAACATCTCCTTTCAAAATATTGGCAGCCTCCTTTTGGCAGTGACCAATCCCTGGGTCGCCATCGGCATCGTTCTACTTCTTGCCTTTTTCGCTTCTTACATGAACGCGCTTTCCTGGGCCGATCTCACCTATGTGCTGCCCGCATCTTCGCTGGGATACGTTTTGCTGGCCTTGGTGGCTCGCTTCGCACTGCACGAGCAGGTCAGTCCGTTACGATGGGCAGGGATTGCGCTAATTTCCGGCGGCGTGGGCTTTGTGGCTGGAGGCCCCTCTGTAACCCATCATCCGGATGTGGGCTCTGCGTCTTCCGCTCGCGATCCAGGCGCCACTTCGGGCAATGCCGGTGCAGGCCCGCAGAAACAGCAGCAGGTGCGCCTCGCCACCGGAGGCAAGCCGTGAGGCATCTCTACACCTGGTGTGGGATTTTGCTGGTGGTGTCGTTCTCCGTGGTGGGCGATGTGACCATGTCACGCGCGATGAAGCAGGTCGGTGATCTTCACGCGTTGCGACGACGCTTCGGAATCGGCACCGTCGTTTGCCGCATTTTCTCGAATTCCACGTTCTTTGTTGCCGTGGCTGCGATGGCGCTTTCTTTCTTCAGCCTGCTGTTCTCTCTCTCCTGGGGAGACGTGAGCCTGGTCGGCCCGGCGGCCGCTTCACTCACCTTCATCGGCAATGCCTTCGCCGCGAAACTCTTCCTGCGCGAAAAAGTGGATCGCCGCCGCTGGATGGCCGCCTTGCTGGTGGCTGGCGGAGTGGCCCTCCTCGCGGGCTAGTTCTCCATTGAAGTAGGGGCTTGTGCTCGGCTTATGCGCTGCTGGTTCTGTTCCAGGAGTTCGTTCAATTCGATCACTAGCTCGTCGAATGTTTGAGGGGCATGCTCGACCTGGATTCGCTCGCAGAGATACCCGAGTCGATCTCGTTCTTCGACGGTCATCGCGCGGCCTCCTAACGTGGATCGAAATCTTGGCACAGGGTTCAGGACCTGTCTGTCGGGGTAATTACTAAAAGAGCCCGGGCCGGCTTTCACGCCCGACGCCAGCTTCAGGACGTAGCAACTTTCGTGGATCGCACGGCCGCACTCGTCGGTTTTCGCCGTCTCCAGCTCAACCGGCTCTTCGCATATGGAGCAAGCTGGTTTAGAACTGCAGGGCCACACCCCTCGGAGATCCGCGAGAGGTATGCGGTGGAGATAATGAATTGTCAAGGTTCAGCCTCGTTGCGTCACAACCCTCTATTGTCGGGCGAGCGGAATTGCTGGGGTCTGGGACTGCTTTGCCTACAGAGTATACCTTAGGGCGAGGCCTACAAGCGCCAAAACGCGCCAACGCAGGCCCCCTGCATCAGGTAGGGAACGAAAGTACAGTCTGTCAGGTATCGAAATACCACGGCAGTATGTGTTGTTCTGTCTACAGCAGATCCGCCTCGAGGACCCCTTGTGAAACTATCGCCGGATGGCCGCTTTTCCCAACTTCCCGAATTCTCTGAGCACAACCGCAACCTGGAAGATCGCCTGCGCGAGCTTTGCCAACAGCTCGCTACAGCGCCCCACGACTGCGACCTCGATCAGATCCGCCAGGAATTGTTATGCCTCTCCCATGAGAAACTCAGCCGCTTACGCAGGGTCCCGATTGAAGTGCCCGAAGGCAAGTTTCTCGCGACCCGGCGTGTGAGCCGGTGCTGAGCCTGATACTGCGGTAGCGGCTTGTCAGAGTGATTTGGCAGCCGACTTACTAGTAACTTTGGTCATACCAATTTCGCCCTATACCTCTCGCACCCGCATCGGGGATAGTGTCTAAGAACTCCGCTTATAAATAGAACGGCTTCGACGAGTTTCGCCGGGAGACACCATGGAACGGCGCCCCCTTCGCGTGCTGGTGGTGGATGACAATGAAAGTGTGCGTCGAAGCATCTGCCAGATACTTCATTCCCAAACTGATATTGAAGTGATCTGCCAGGCTGTGGACGGTACCGACGCCATCCACCAGGCGCAGCAGCATCATCCCGACCTTGTGCTGTTGGACATCACCATGCCCACAATGAATGGACTGGATGCCGCGCGAATCCTCAAGCGTGAATTTCCCTCAATGCACGTCCTCATTGTGAGTCAACACGATTCTCGCGGGTTTCAGTGGGCGGCGTTGGCCGCTGGTGCAAGTGGGTACGTGGTGAAAAGCAACGCTGCACAGGATCTGCTCCCAGAAGTGCGGCGCATTCAGAACTTGCGCATATCGGCGTAAACACTACGCAGGTTTTCAAGCCGCATTTCTGGAATCTTGCGGCTTATCGGGCTCTTTCACAGCTTCCAGAACCATCTCCCCACACCTGGATTCCGGCACCGCGAGAACTCCGCGCCGCGGGGGGCTTCCCCGACGTGTCGCCGTGATAGCACAGGGGATCACAGGGGCAGAACCATGGTTGCGCCTGAAAGGCCCGTCCATGGCCGACTTTGGCGGATAAAAGAAATGTAAGCAGGTGGATTTTCTGCAACCTCGTTTTTTCCCACCTGCATCTCAAGCTCAAATCGACGGGCTTCTACCGTAAGCCCTCCTAGTTCTTCCCCTGCCGCAAACCCCGTGCGGGAGAACTCCTTGTAGACGTACGATCCAACCACAATACGGAGAATCCAATGAATCGCATAAGCGTAAGACTACGCCTCACCACGATCATCGCCCTGTTGTCCTTCTGTACGCTCACCATGGCCGCCACCGGCGCCATGGCCTAGCCCCCAGCGCCACCCAAGGTTCCGCATTCCCTCAGTGCCTTCGTGCAGTGGAGCGACGGTGCTGGCAATAGCATGAACGGTTTGATCAGCATCACGCACTTCTCCATTCAGGGGAACCAGTTGGTGGCTGAGGGGGTCTTGAACGGCACCGTGACCAGAGACGGAACTCCGACGGAGATCTCTCAGAACGTAACCTTGCCGGTGATAAGTGCGGATCCTAGTTGCAGCCTCGTCAATCTTGTGCTGGGCCCGCTCCACCTCAATGTTCTTGGGCTTGTGATTGACCTGAACCAGGTCGTGCTCAACATCACTGCAGTCCCAGGTGCTGGCAATCTTCTGGGCAACCTGCTGTGTGCCGTTGCCAACCTGCTGAATGGCGGAAGCCCTCTCAGCACCTTGCTGACCCAACTCCAAACTCTGCTGAACCAGATTTTGGCTGCGCTTTAAAACTGATGGGGAGGGAGAAGCCCCCTCCCCATTCTCTCCGCCCTAGCAGCAACTCACGGCAACCGGGCTCAACCCCGAGGCTTCTAAAATGCATCCCTTCTGCCCATGGCCGCTGAACCTATCCCACCTGTTGAGCGGCGTAAGAAAAATCCTAAGGACGAAAAGCGTCTTCGCGCCGGGGTCTCGAAACCCGTGCCCGGCGGGCGATTTCGCTCCCTCGGCCTCGGACTGATTACCGGGGCCTCCGACGACGATCCTGCGGCGATCGGAACTTACGCCGCGGTCGGCGCCTCTCTCGGGCCGTCGTTCTTGTGGACCATCCCGGCCCTCCTCCCCATGATGTATGCCACCGTCTATCTCTGTTCGAAGGTGGGCCAGGTTACAGGAGAAGGCCTGTTCGCGGTCATCCGCAAGCATTATCCGCGCTGGCTTCTCTTTTCCATTCTGGCCTGCGCCCTCATCGGCAACGTGATTGAGGCCGGTGCCGACATCGGAGGCATGTCAGCCGCTTTGCATTTGCTCGTGCCAATTCCACAATGGCTGCTGGTGCTGTGCATTGGCCTCGCGACCGCGGCCCTCCAGATTTTGGGCTCTTACAAAACCCTGAAGACCGTATTCCGCTGGCTCGCCTTGGTGCTGCTGGCTTATGTCGCCGCCGCGTTCCTGGCCAAACCCAATCTCAGCGAGGTGCTGAGGGGAACCTTCGTCCCGCACCTTCGTTTCGATTCGCACTCTCTGTCCATGCTGGTCGCCATCGTGGGCACCACGCTCTCGGCGTACTTGTACAGCTGGCAATCGAATGAGGAGGTGGAGGAAGATATCTCCCTGGGCCGGCGCAGGCTCACCGACCGCATGGGCAGCACCAAGCATGAACTCGAGCATTCGCGCCTGGACGTGGCCGCGGGCATGACCTTCGCCAGCGTGATTACTTACTTCATCATGCTGTCGACGGCGGCCACCCTGTTCAAGGCCGGCAAACACGACATCAGCACGGCCGCCGAAGCCGCGCAGGCATTGGCTCCTGTCGCCGGAAAACTGTCGGAAGCCTTATTCGCGCTGGGCGTCTTCAGCGTCGGATTCCTCGCCGTTCCCATCATGACCACCGGCGCCGCCTACGATCTCTGCCAGTCCTTCGGATGGAAGCACGGATTGCATTATCACCCACGCGAGGTGAAGGGATTCAGCATCTCCATTGCAATCTTCACCGCGCTCGCAGTAGGGCTGAATTTCATGGGCATCAATCCCATGCGCGCGCTGGTGTTGTCTTCCATCGTGCAGGGAGTCTCGACGCCTTTTCTGATGTTGCTGATCATGCTGATCACCACGAATGGCAACATCATGGGGCGCTGGCGCAATACCCGTCCCTTGAACATTCTCGGCTGGCTGAGCACCGCGGCCATGTTCGCCGCCAGCTTGGCTCTGCTGATTACGTTTATGAAGTAAGCAGCGATGTCCGGATCACGCGGTTTCCGCTCCAGGTCTCTTCACCAGCCGTGTGAAGCTGTCGCGCAACTTCGCTTTCGACGCATCCAATGTCGCCCGCGTCAGTTTCCTGGTTCCCTCGCTCACGATAACCCCCAGTAGCTTCGCCGCTTTCACGGTTGCCGCCCGGCGCAACCCCTTCTTTTCCACTTCTGTCGTGCAGCGGCAGTATTCCTTGGTGATCATTCCCACGCGCAAAGTGAGAAATGCGTTTGCCGATCCCGACAGCACCGAACTGGTCAGCAAGTGCATTCCGGGAATGGCCGCCACCGTCGACCCGAAAATGGTGCTGACTAGTACATCGACATCGACGTCCTCAATGCCCGCGGCGATGAATGCCGTGGACGCCACGTTGGCATACAGTTGCACGAAGTCACGTAGCGAAGGCCGTTGATAGTAGACGTGCGCCACCTTCCAGATAAGGCGCGTCTGCGCCGCAAAGACGACCAGCACGTCGAGTCGTCCGCTCTGGAGCACAGCCGTACTCAGGAAGACAGCCGAGGCGGCCTCCGTCACCACGGCGTCGGCGTGCTTGTCGAGCACCGCAAGCGCGGCCCCCATCTCCTCAGCCGAATCCATACACATTCCCCGCAATCGCGGATTGCGCGCCAAACGCCTCTTGAACTCGCCCAGAAACGCTTCGTACGCCTCGCCTTCCGTGACCGCCGGCGGCAGCATCCGTTTGGGCAGCCGAAACCAAAGCACGAACGGTGTCGTGAGCAAAACACCGTACAGGAATATCAGCGCCCACATCACCGCGTCGCCGAATACAGGATGCAACGAGCGCGCTGCCTGCACAATCTGCATCGTCTGGTTGAACAGAAATACTGCGAACACAAGCACGATGAACGCCGCTACGGCGAGAACGATCTTTTTGATAGTCGTCGACATGGAAAAAACTCCCATACCAGTATCGCTGCTTTCGAAATAGTTGTGCTCAGTTTCGCCTCGGCGGCCACTCTTGAGAGCGCTTGGGCGCCGCAGTTTCGGTAGGGAACTCGAGCCGGCTGCCGAGCTAAGAGCTTAAGAATCTGTAGAAAAAATCTAAGGTTTTGGCGTGGGGTTTGTCCGCTCTCGCTATACCCGACCTTCCCTATGTGTACGCGTCCGTGGGTTCTATAGGGTGCTGGAGGGGATGCTATTTTTCCGCCTATCCCCGAAGAGGAGATTCCAGTGAAATCATTTTTACGCCTGTTTGCCTTGATTCTTTCCTTGAGCGCATTTGGATTGGTCTGGGCGCAACAGGATCAACCCGCGACTGGC
>JAICJP010000299.1 GCA_025928375.1 Candidatus Sulfotelmatobacter sp. | reverse complement strand
TGCCCAGATTCTCGCGGCGTTCGCGCTGGTCGGCGGCTTTTCAACGCCGATCCTGCTCTCGACCGGGGAAAACAGAGAAGTTGCGCTGTTCACCTACGTGGCGATTCTCGACATCGCGACCCTGGTGCTGGTGACGTTCCGACCCTGGCGGCGCCTGCTGGTGATGAGTTATGTGGGCACTCTGATCCTGTATCTCGGCTGGTACTGGACGTTCTACGACCGTACCCAGCTTAGCCTCACGCTCGGCTACGCCACCATATTTTTTGCCATCTTCGCCATCGCCCCACTGATCACGCTGCAACCGGATGGCGAACACCCCATTCTTGCAGCGATACCGGCGGTGCTGGCGTTCGTGAATGCCGGAGTCTATTTCCTCGAAGCCTACGCCATGATTCAGGAAGTGAACAAAGTGAACATGGCATGGTTCGCGCTGGCGCTGGCGGCCGTGTACATCTTCCTGAGCCGGCAGGTGCACGCGAGAAAAATGACGACGGGGACTTCGGAAATCCTGTACTACCTGCACCTGGCGCTCGCGATCGGCTTCATCACGGTCGCCATCCCCATCCGCCTGGACGCGCACTGGATCACCATCGGATGGTTCATCGAGGCGGGAGTCCTGCTGTGGATCGCCAGCCGCATTCATTCTGATTTTCTAAATGCCTTTGCCTTGGGCGCGCTGGTTCTGGGCGTGACGCGGCTGCTGTCTATCGATAACTTCCACACCACGCAGGTGATCTTCAACCTGCGCATGGCGACCTTTGCGGTCGCGGTGGCGGTGCTGGGAGCGGTGGCGTGGTTCGGAGCCAAGCGCGAGGACGAAACCGCCCAGACAATTTCGGCGATAGCCGTGGTAGCCCTCAATGTTCTGGCGCTCATCGCGCTTAGCCGGGAAGTTTCCGACTACTACCTGCGGCAAATGGCGGGCTTCCGCTCGACGGGCTATCAGTGGAGAGGCGCTTACCTGGACTATCACAATCTCGAGATTGCCCGCGATTTCTCCTACTCCGCGCTGTGGATGGCATATGGCGCGATGCTGATGATTATTGGCTTCCTGCGCCGGAGTGCTTTCGTGCGCTGGCAGGCGTTGATCCTGATTGCAGTCACCATCGTGAAGGTCTTTGTCTACGACGTCTCGCAACTGGACCGAGCATACCGCATCGTCAGCTTCATCGTCTTGGGCGCACTGCTGCTGGCCATCTCGTTCGTCTACCAGCGGGACTGGCTCAAGTTGTCATCCCGGGACACATCGCAGTCCCGTGCCGGGGACGACGCCACTCCCGTATGAGGCTGCTCATTTCACTGCTTCTGTTGTTTGGAGCGGCGGGTGCTGCTTCGCGCCATGAGGCGGCGATTCCGTATTTCACCAATGTGCGCGAGGTGCGGATCGCAGAGCCCGGGCGCCAGAACTTCATCATCGTCGATGAGGAATTGTGGAACCACTCGCGTCCCGACCTGGCCGACTTGCGCCTGTACGATGAACAGACTCCGGTGCAATATGCGCTGTCCGAGCAGCGGGCGGGAGTTTCTTCGGAAGAATCTTCAGCGAGAATCCTGAATTTGGGCATGGTGGCTGGACACACGGAATTCGATGTCGACGTGGAAGGCATCGCAGAGTATGACCGCGTGCGTTTGCGTCTGGACGCTCACGATTTCGTGGCGACAGCTTCGGTTTCGGCGAGCAATGCGCCGGGAAAGACGGCGGAAGTCCAACTGCCTGCCTCCACGCTGTATGACTTCAGCAAGGAGCAACTGGGCTCAAACTCTGAGATCAAGCTTCCCACTTCCAGCTTTCGCTATCTGCATATCAAGTTGTCCCGCGGAATCCGTCCGCAACAGGTGCGGGCTGCCACGATCTTCAACCTGCGCGAGCAGCAGGCTTCGTGGACCAAGGTAGGCTCCTGCGCTGGTCCGCAAGCCAGCCAGCACCTCACCGTTATCACGTGCACTCTGCCGTCAAAAGTTCCTCTGAACCGGGTTGAGTTCAGAATGCCTTCCGAGCAAGTGAATTTCCGGCGGACTGTGACGATCGAAGATGCTGCCGGGTCCCTAGTCTCCAGCGGTGAAATCAGCCGGGTTCGGGTCAATCGCGGCGGCACTCTGGTCACCCACGAAGATCTTGCGGTCAATCTTTCCGGCACCTACGGCCAGATCACGATCAACATCGATAACGCAGACAATCCGCCATTGACCTTGAGTTCGGTCCAGCCGCTCACGTTGGAGCGCCGGATCTATTTCGATCCCGCGGGAAAATCCGGGCTTCGCCTGTATTACGGCGATCCGGGGCTGGCGGCGCCGATTTACGATTACGCCCGCTTCCTGCACGTGGATGCATCGGCGGCCCAGACGCAACTCGGTCCTGGCATGCACAACGACGAATACACCGGACGGCCAGACGAACGTCCTTGGTCGGAGCGCCACGGCGCAGTGCTGTGGTCGGCAATGATCGCCGCCGTCCTGATCCTCTCTGTTCTAGCTTTGCGCGGCTTGAAAGCGGGAACGGGGCAGCCCAGGAAGTGAAATAACATTTTTAAATCCTGTGCTAATATCTGCAGTCATTCGAGGCCAGTGGTATGCCAACCGCGAAGGACCCCGACGTCGTAGTAGAGATCAACATCAAGCAGAGTCCGGCAGCGGCAACGCCTCCGCCCCTGGTGGTGCGTCCGCCGGGCCGCAAGCGGCACAACGTTCTCTGGACGATCTTCGTCCTGCTGGTTGGAGTTTTTCTGTGGCTCGCGACCAGCAGCAATCCATTCGCGGAAGGCATTCAGGAGCTTGCCGGGAACAAGCACGATCAGGCGGTCGTCGATGCTCCCTTCTCAGTTTCGGCGAAAAACTTCCGCTACTACAAATTCAACTTGCCCGAAGCGTCCACCAATGTGGCTATCGTAGGAGACTTCACCGCACTGCCCGATGCTGCAGGCCGAAAGAACGACAGTAAGCGTATGGCCACACAGCCGGACAGTGGCATCGAGGTCTACGTTCTCAGCGAGTCCTCCTTTGCCATATGGCAAACCGGGTACGGCACCAACTCGGTGTTTGAGAGTGGCAGAATGGCGCAAGGCAAGATCGCGGCCGACCTGCCCCCTGGCGCCGGTGTTTACTATTTGGTATTCAACAACAAGTTCTCCCCGTCCATGGCGAAGAAGGTCGATGCCACCGTGGTACTGCATTACAAGAACTGGATTCCGGGGTGGATCCGGCAAGTCAAAGGCGAGTTGCAGTCCTGGATCTTCAGTTGATGTTACCGACCTAAGACATTCATTCTATTAGCGTTATATCACTTCTTGTTACCTACGCCTGCTGCTTTCGTTACTTGTCCGATCGGGCAAGATCAATTTCACTTAGATACGGCATAACCGTTCAGACGAACGAGCGGTTGCGGAACTGAGGGGGCGAATTTGGTTTCGCACCCGTTTTGTTCGAGAAAGATAGACCACTCATCTCTGGAGGAGTTTACAAGTGCGTAAATTCATGGTTTTGGCTTGCGTGTTGGGGTTGTTCGCTGGACTCGCGATGGCTGCGGAAACTGAGAACTATCCGAAGGCAGAATTCTTCGGCGGCTATCAGTATTCGCGTCTGGAAGGCGGCGTCAATGCTAATGGCTTTGGCTTCGCCCTAAACGGGAACTTCAACAACTACTTCGGCATCACCGCTGATTTCGGATCCGCTTTCACGACTCAGAGCGGTGTGAGCATTCACAACTACAGCTACACCTTCGGGCCTCAGCTGTCGCTGCGCGCCAATAAGGCATACACGCCTTTCGTGCATGTCCTGATCGGTGGCGATCACGCTTCGGCTTCGTTCGCAGGTGTCACGGCAACCGGCAATGGCTATGCGATGTTGGCCGGTGGCGGAGCTGATTTCAACTTCAGCCAGCATATGGCCTTCCGCGGCGGCGCGGACTGGTTGATGCTGCACAACAATGGCGTGACCAGCAGCAAGAACCTGCGCATGGTTACGGGCATTGTGTTCAAGTACTAAGCTCGTAAGCTGAGCGAAATAACAAAGGGCGGCTTCGCAGCCGCCCTTATTTTTTGTCTGGTTTCTGGTCTACCGCATCGTTTCCTCAATTTCTGAAATCCAGTCGGGACGCTTCAACACTTCGCGGGGCTTGGGGCCGTCCGCTGCGCCGACGATTCCATCCTGCTCCATGAGGTCGATGAGGTGCGCGGCGCGGCCGTAGCCAATGCGCAGGCGCCGTTGCAGCAACGAAGTAGAGGCTTTGCCGAACTCGATGACCAGCTTCACCGCGTCGCCGTACATGGGATCGTCTTCGCCCTCGCCGGCCTCGCCGGAATCGCTGCCGCCTGCGCTGCCAGCTTCCCGTTCTTCCTTGGGAGCCTCCAGGAACGCCTGCTGGTATTCGGCGGTGGCCTGCGACTTCCAGAACTCGACGACAGCAGCAATCTCTTTTTCCGTGACGAAGGGCGCGTGCAAGCGGTGAACGCGAGCGGAGCCGGAGGGGAGGTAGAGCATGTCGCCTTTGCCGAGCAGGGCTTCCGCGCCGTTGGCGTCGAGAATGGTGCGGGAGTCAACTTTGGTGGCCACGCGGAAGGAAACGCGGGCTGGGAAATTGGCTTTGATAAGTCCCGTAATGACGTCGACCGAAGGCCGCTGCGTGGCTAAAACCAGGTGGATTCCAACCGCGCGGGCCATCTGCGCCAGTCGAGTGATCGATTCTTCGACGTTGGACGAATCCAGCATCATGAGATCGGCCAGCTCGTCGATGATGATCACGATATAAGGGATCGGCTTCTCGTCGGAGTCTTCGCCGAACAGGCTGGGCGTGTCGCCCCGGTCGAAAAGTTTGTTGTACTGATCGATATTGCGAACGCCCTTGGCAGCGAGCAACTTCAGGCGGCGTTCCATCTCGCGCACGGCATTGCGCAAGGCGTTGGCAGCCAGCTTGGGCTCGGTGATGATTGGGGTATAAAGGTGCGGAACGCCTTCGTAATTGCCGAGTTCCAGGCGCTTGGGGTCGACCAGGATCAGGCGCACCTGGTCGGGCGTGGCCTTGTACAAGATCGACATGATAAAGGCGTTGATGGCCACGCTCTTGCCGGCACCCGTCGATCCGGCAATGAGCAGGTGAGGCATTCCGGCGAGATCGGCAGTGACGATGCGGCCGTTGATGTCCTTGCCCATCGCCATGGTGAGCTTCGACTTGGAGCCCATGAACTCCTGCGACTCAATATTCTCGCGCAGGAAGATGATCTCGCGCTGGCGGTTCGGCACCTGGATTCCGACCGTGCTCTTTCCCGCCATGCGCTCAATCAGAATGCTTTCTGCCTTCAGCGCCAGGCAGAGATCGTCGCAGAGATTGGTGATGCGGCTGTACTTGATGCCCGCTTCCGGTTTGAACTCGAAGGTGGTAACGACCGGGCCAGGATTAATTTGCGTGATCTGCCCGTGAACTTCGAACTCGGCATATTTCTCGGTGAGCACCTGGGCCAGCAGTTTGAGCTCATCGGCATCGACGGCCTGCTGCTCATCCGGGCGCTGCAGCAAGCTGCTGGAGGGCAGTTTGTAGCCGCCAGCGGCAATGCGCGGCATAGTGGTCTTGGGTTTGTGGCTGCTGTCGGCGCGTTCGGTGACTTCCGGCTCCGTTTCGCCGAAAGCAGCAGGCAAGGGCTCGGCCAGGATTCCGCCGGTTGAGGATAAAGGTTTCG
>JAICJP010000391.1 GCA_025928375.1 Candidatus Sulfotelmatobacter sp. | reverse complement strand
CTCGCTCCACCATTTAGAATGAACCTGGGACCTTTCTACTCCCAGACATCGTACTTATATTCGTAGTCCTATCGGATGGTCGAACTATGAAACTGATCCGGCCGTTACTCCTGGCGATGGCCATTGCCGGTGCGTTCTTTTATTTCACGACCTGGCGCTCGAACTCCAAAGAAGAATTTCATCCCACCAACTGGTTTTCGCGTCCCGCGCAAGTCGAAATCACCGAAGCCGCGCCTAACGACTCGCTCGACGGCGAAGAACAGAACAATATCTCGGTCTATAAGAGGAACATTCCTTCCATTGTGAACGTCACCTCGCGCGCCGTGACGTTCGATTTCTTCTATGGACTGGTACCGCAGGAGGGGCAGGGATCCGGATTTATTATCGACAAAGACGGCCACATTCTGACCAACTACCACGTTATCGCCGACGCCCGCCAGGTCGAAGTCACGCTGCACAACCGCAAAAAATACCGCGCCACCGTGGTGGGCACAGACCCGGCTCACGATCTCGCCGTGATTCAGATCAAGGCGCCCGACCTGGTTCCCGCAGTGCTGGGCGATTCGCGTAATTTGCAGGTAGGGCAGAAGGTCTATGCGATCGGCAACCCTTTCGGCCTCGCCGGAACCATGACCCGTGGAATTGTGAGTTCCATTCGCCCGGTGCGGGAGCCAAATGGCGCCACCATTGACGAGGCAATTCAGACCGATGCCTCCATTAACCCCGGTAATTCCGGCGGCCCGCTCATCAACTGGCACGGCGAAGTGATCGGCATCAACACGATGATCCTGTCCAGCGTCAGCCAGAGCGCCGGCATCGGTTTTGCCATTCCCATCAACACCGCCAAGGCCGTTTTGAATGACCTCATGACTCTGGGCCGCGTGCGCCGCCCCGCGCTCGGAGTGCGCACCATCGCCATCACTCCCGAACTTGCCGATGAGATGGGACTCCCGGCCGATCATGGGTTACTGATCATCCAGGTGACCCCCGGCAGCGCTGCCGATCAGGCGGGCCTTCGTGGCGGCACCGAACGCGCCTACCTCGGAAACACACCGATTTCGTTAGGGGGCGACCTGATCGTCGCCATCGATGACCAGAAAATCGAAGATGAGCAGGACCTCGCCCAGATCATGAACAATCATCGTGCCGGAGATTCGGTAAAGGTCACCATTTACCGTGGCAAGAGAAAAATGGATGTGACCGTCTCCCTAGGCGAAGCCCGCCAGCAAGTGTAGTGGCGGACGCCTCGCCCGCCCCGCTCGCGAAGCGAGCGTGTATGCGCCGCAGGTCTATTGCATCGCATGCAAATCATGCATTACCCTAAGCCCCTGCCTATGACTGCAGTCCTTTAGTCGCCGTTAGCTGTTCGCGAAGTGCCGGGGCGTTCTCTCGTCAAAGCCCTCTCCCCATCCGTCTGCTTTCTGTAAATTGAAAGGATTCTCCCATGCAATTCGTCGACAAGGCTTTCGCTCGCCGCCTGGAAGCATGCGAGGAAATGCCACAGGTGCTATACGCGCGAGTCTTTCAGAAGACGCGCCCGGAAATCGGCGCTGCCGAAGAAGAGATCTGTGGTGGACACATGGTCTTCGCCGGCTTGGGCTCTCCCATCGGCAGGGCCACAGGCGTCGGTCTGAATCAACCGCTCACATCCCACGATCTGGACCAAATCGAGCAGTTCTATCGCGAACGCGGCGCCCCCTCGCAAGTCGATCTCACTCCTCTGCATGACCCGCAACTTTTTGAACTCTTCAAAGACCGTGGCTATGCCATTGCCGAACTGAACAATGTCTTGTATCGAAAACTGGATGACCTGCACGAACCTTCTCTGCCGAGCGCAAATGTTGAAATCCGGCGAAGCCCCGCCGAGGAATCCGATCTCACTGGAGCGATTGTCGAAAGTGCGTTCTTTCCGGGCGGCGCGCCAGAAGCCTTCCGCGGCCTCATCGCCCCGTTGTATCAAATGGAAAGTGCCCTGGCCTTCGTGGCGACGGTGGAGGGAAAGCCTGTCGCTTGCGGAACCGGCATTGTGATTCCCGAGCACCGGGTCTTTGCTTTGTGCGGTGCGGGTACATTAGCCGCCTATCGCGGACGCGGCCTGCAGACCGCTCTCCTGCAGGCGCGCATATCTGCCGCGCTGAAAGCTGGATGTGAGTACGCCGTCGTCGTCACCCAGGGCGGTAGTTCGTCGCAGCGCAACGTCGAAAGGTTGGGATTCCGCGTAGCTTATAGCAAGGTGACAGCAGTTAAGAAACTATAGCCGCTGTCGTGAAGCCGTCTGCGCGCGACCCGCCCAGCCATGCTCTTGCACCTTGAGTCGCATCGTTGCGATAGTGAATGCATGAGCAGCGAGCCACTTGTATTGTCCGGGACCCATGTTCGACTTGAACTGCTTGAGCATTCACACGCCGCTGGTTTGGTTACAGCGGCTGCAGGCGATGCCTCTTTATACCGCTGGAGCCCGGTTCCTCAGGGAAGGCAACAGGCTGAGAAGTACATCGACACAGCACTGGCTTGGCAGGCGGCAGGAACAGCTGTTCCTTTCGCCATCGTGCGGCTGGCGGATGCTCGCGTGATCGGCTCAACTCGCTTCTGGAACATCGAGCGTTGGGCATGGCCCGAAGGCCATCCCTTTCATGGACGCACCACACCCGACGCATGCGAAATCGGCTATACGTGGTACGCCCCTTCAGCCATTCGCACCGCAGCCAACACCGAATGCAAATTTCTCATGCTGTGCTACGCCTTTGAGAGTTGGAAGGTGCTGCGCGTCTGCTTCCATACGGACGTGCGAAATGAACGCTCCCGTGCCGCTCTGGCGCGCATAGGCGTGAAACCCGAAGGGATTCTGCGCGCACATCGCATCGCCGCGGATTTCATTCCGCGCGACTCGGCCCGGTTTTCGATCACCGCGTCCGAGTGGCCGAGCGTAAAGCAACACCTGCTCGAACTGCTGGCATGTTAAACCGCCGTGGCTGCAAAGAACTCCGCGATATCGAGCACCTCTTCGCCGCTCAGCCGCAGATCAGCTGCCTGCATCACACCTTCCGCTTGCTTGGCATTCCGTGCTCCCACAATCGCCCCAGTGACCGCGGGATTGTGCAGTGTCCACGCGATGGCAACCTCGCCGGCCGTGCGACCGTGACTTCTCGCTATATCCTGCAAACGGTCGACTAACGCCAGATTGCGCCAAAGATTCGGCTCGTTGAAATCAGCGTGCGCCTTTCGCCAATCATCTTTCGGCAGCTGGGCAATGCGGTCCTGCGTCATAGCTCCAGTCAGAAGCCCCGACGCCATCGGCGAATAAACAATCACTCCGATCCCTTCGCCTTGGCAGTAGGGAAGAATCTCGGCTTCCACTTCGCGATGAATCAGCGAGTATCGCGGTTGCAGCGAAGTCACCGGCGCAATCTGCTGGGCACGCCGCAATTGCTCCACGCTGAAGTTCGAAACCCCAATCCACCTCACCTTGCCTTCGCGCTTCAGATCAGCCAGCGTTGACCATCCCTCTTCGAGCAGCGGGGAATCCGGGTCGGGTGGCCAGTGGATCTGATACAGATCGATAACATCGATCCGCAGCCGGTGCAGGCTATCTTCCACTTCGCCGCGGATCGAAGTCCCGCTCAGGACCTTCTGCACCTGCCCACGCCGGTCCCAGCGCAGGCCGCACTTCGTGAAAATGTATGGCTTCGGACCGGACCAGCTCTTCACTGCCCGCGCCACCACTTCCTCAGAATGTCCGAGTCCGTACACCGCTGCGGTATCGATCCAGTTCACGCCCATTTCCAGAGCGCGATGAATGGCTTCGATCGAATCACGGTCGTCTTGTGATCCCCACGCAAATTGCCAGCCCGAGCCGCCAATGGCCCAGGCTCCGTATCCGACAGGAGTAATCTGCAAATCTGAGTTGCCAAGAGTGCGAATGTTCATTCCAGTCTCCATGAGATTTTGGATTCATACCAACTGGCGACGATTCAGCCTCACAGACTTTTTGAACATTCGTGCAGCAAGTTCTTACAGAATGGAAAACGGTGATCATCTCTGGCATATTAAGCATGAGCCCGCAACCATTATTATTAGCCTTCTGTATTTGACTCCGCCCGCTTGCCTCGGCTAGCCTCAAGAGTCTTTTGCTCCTTGGATTTTCAACCTTCATGCCATTTCCGCGCAGATCAATAAATCCGCTGCTCGCAGCCGGATTGCTATTGTTCACCGTTACGATCTGCCCG
>JAICJP010000036.1 GCA_025928375.1 Candidatus Sulfotelmatobacter sp. | reverse complement strand
GATTATCAGCGGCTCCGTATCTTCTCTCTTCAATGCCAGCTTCGGCACCCCGAACGCCTGGTAGTGATAGTCGCCCACGGGATTACGCTTCGCCGATGCGGATTCCGAAATTCCCCACGGAACGCCCTTGCTCCCCGCATACGCCTGCTGCTCCCGCACTGCCGCTTTCAACGCTCCATCCAGCAGCGTGTTGGGGTATGTCTGCATCCAGATCGCCGGCATCATGTATTCGAACATCGTTCCCGTCCACGACAGCAGCGCCGGATTGCGATCCTCGGTGAATGGCCGCCCCAGGCGGAACCACGCATCCTGCGGGATCTCTCCTTTGGCAATCGCCACGAACACGGCGGTCCTGGGCTCGGTTGCCAGCAAGTCGTAATAGTACGGAGCCATCTCCTTCGCCTCTGCGTCATACCCAATCGACATCAGCAGGCGCTCTTCGTCGAACAGGAACGAGAAGTTCATCGCGTTCGCCAGTCGCTCCGCCTGCTCGCTCGTCTTTTGGAGGCTCTGCATTAGTGCCAGCGCATTCGCCCGCGCATCTGCGAACAGCAACTTCAGTTGCTCGGCCTGCGACCGGTTCCCGTTCCGATGCAATTCCCCGGATTGCTCCAGCAACGACTCCAACGCCGCAATCAGATCCGGCAGCCGTTCCAGCCTGACCGCTTCATCGCTGAACTTCATGCCCTCTTTCAGGCCTTTGCGGATCTCTGCGTACTCCGGTAGCTTCCACGGAAGATAGGTCTTCACCACCTCGCGCACAGTCTGAACTCGTGCCTTCGCTTGCGTGCGGAACCACTCGATGTCCGCAGCATCGACTTCAACCTTCGGTTCCGGTTCCTTCGGCTCCAGCAATTCGTCCGGGAAAGTTTCAATCGCGTTGAGCCAGTCATCCCCGCACAACTCTTCCTCGTACCGCTTCAACTCCCGCTTGCCAAACACACCAAACTCGTTCAGCAGCCGGAGATGATCCAGCAACCCCTCCCCGAGCGCTTTCGGAAGCAGGGGTTGCTGGCAGCGCTCCATCAAGCCCTGGCGCAGCGTCCACAGCGAAGCCACCAGGTTTCCGTTATCCACCGATGAAATGAAATATGGCGGCGCCACTTCGAGGCTGTGCGTCTTGTACCAGTTCAGCAGGTGCCCGCGATGCTTGGGCATGCGCATCAAGGTGTCCAGCGTCTTCTGGGTCAGGTCCAGCATCTCCGGAACCGTGAAATACCCAAACTCAGTCGCGACCTGTCGCGCATTCAATAACAATCCGATGTTCGTCGGAGACACCGTGGGCGCTGGCTTCCGCGGCTCATCCTGCACATTGTCCGGAATCAGCCAGTTGTGTTCTTCTGTCGAAAACTCCAGGAAGTAGCGCCAGATGTACAGCGCCGATTTCCGCAGCAGCCACTTGTCTCGCCCTGAAACCTCGTCCTCGATGGCAATCGGGCTCCCATTCAGCCACAGCGCAAACGGCTGGCTGCAGAACCACAGCCCCAGCACGGGCATCGCCGCCCACAGGGAATGCGGTTTCGTAAGCCAGATGATCAGGCCCAGCCCAACCGCCAGGAACGGCATCCAGTCGATATAGCGGTCGACAGGAGTTCGCCGGTGCCCCATCTCCGCTTCCGCCGCCGTCTCCCATTCCAGCAACCGCTGCCGCGTGACCAGTCGCCGCACTAGCGCTCGCACTACCGCGTCAATCGACAAAAGCATCTGGTGCGCTAGCAGGGTCAATGTAAGCAGAACCGTCAGATTCGCCTGGACCAGATTTCCCACCGCATCGCGCGCCACTCCAAAGTTTCGCGTGATCACCGCCCGCGTCAATCCAAACAGCAGTTCCACCCACTCCGGCACGAACATGATGCCGACCGTCGCCACCGTCCACCAGACGGGATGCCCCATCACGAACCAACCAAACAAGAACAGCACGAACGTCGCCGGCTCGACCAAACTGCGCCGCAGATTGTCCAGAATCTTCCAGCGCGATACCAGCGAGATCGGATTCCGCACCTGCGCCCCAGATTCATCGGGCACCTTGTCCGTAAGCCACTGCACGATCTGCCAGTCACCCCGGAGCCAGCGATGCTTCCGCCGGTTATACGAGCTGTAGTGCGACGGATAATCCTCGATCACCGCAATATCGCTCACCAGCCCCGCCCGGGCATACGCCCCCTCAATCAGGTCATGACTGAGCAGCGCGTTCCGCGGGAATCGGCCGTACAACACGTTCAGCAGCGTGTCGACCTCGTAGATCCCTTTTCCGGTAAACGACCCTTCTCCATACAAATCCTGGTACACGTCGGAACTCGCCCGCGTGTAAGGATCGAGCCCGGTCTCGCCGACGAAAATCGCGGCCAGCCGCGATCGCGCCGTGCTGTCCACACTGATATCCACCCGCGGCTGCAAGATCCCGTATCCCGCCACCACAATGTTGTCCTGCGGATCGACGATCGCCTGGTTTAATGGATGATTAATCGCGCCCACCATCCGCTGCGCACCGCCTCGCGGCAATTCTGTGTCGGAATCCAGCGTGATGACGTACTTCACCTTCGGCAGGATCGCCAAATTCCCCGACTTCACCGGAAAGGGATCGTACTTCTCGCGCAGAAACTGGTTTAGGTCCATCAGCTTCCCGCGTTTCCGCTCCCATCCCATCCAGCCCTTTTCCCGCGGATTGTAGACCCGATGCCGGTGCAGGAAGACAAACGTCCCCGCCTTTCTCCGCGCATAGCGCTGATTCAAATCGTTGATCAGCTTTGAGCACAGCACCACCAGCTCATTCTCTTCCGGCGCCGGATGTCGTGAATCCGGCAGATCCGACAAAATCGCAAAATGAATATGCGGATCCTGGTTCCCTACGTACCGCACCTCCAACTCTTTCACCAGATGGTGAACTTGCTTCTCGCTGAGCAGCAGCGTAGGAATCGCCACCAGCGTGACGCAATCCTCCGGAATGCCCTCCGAATAGTCCATCTTCGGCAGCGTCACCGGCTCGAGCAGGTTCGTGGTCAGGTAATTCATGACCTCGACCGCCGCCTGGGAACTAGGGATGGCTAAGATCAGCATCGAAAGCAGGATCGTTCCCAGAGGCGTGCTCGGAGGAGTCAGCAGCCACAGCACCCCGCTGATAATGATCAGCGCCATCACCGCGATGCCGACTAGCAGAAACCGGTCCGGATTCGTGCGCAACCAGATCCGCACGTGTTCCCAAAATGCGGGATGGTATGCCACCCTCTGCCGCAGCAGAGGCGCGCCCTCGGCCACCAGGTAGTAGCCGATGTGCGATTCCCGCAACCCGATCTTCGGGTCCCGGTACGTTCTCCCTTCCGCCTCTCTCGCCAGCGCCAGCGCCGACCTCGCCACATCCATCTCGCTCTGATCCGAGCGCAACGCGATCTGCGCCACCTTCTCGCGATACAGATTCCTCGTCTCGTTGTCCATGAACGCGAAGGCGCATGCCGGATCCTGTCTCAGGATGCCGTCAAACGGGAGCAGCGACTCGATCTCGTCCTTCCATGACGTCTGCGACACGTAACGGAAGATGCGTATATAAGGCGGCAGTCGTTTCGAGCCTCCTGAAATGGGAGCGCTCACGGCCGCCTTTCCGTGCGCCGCTATGGTCTCCAGCAACAGCAGCTCGAGCGATGGCACCAGCGCCCCGATCTCGTGGAACTTCAGAGGGGTGTGCTCCTGAAAAGCTTTGCAGAATTCCGTGAACTGCTCTTTCGTGAATGACGTGTCGACCTCGTTGAGGAAGCCCAGCGCGATGGCCAACACGCGCGGCAGCACGTCCACTTTATTTGACACTACCGGCAGCGTTCTCTTCGCTCCCAAATCGTTCCCCAGGGCGCGCGCCGCGAGCACGAGCAATTGATCGTTATCCCGCAGCCAGCGAATGTCCTCCGACGGCTTGCCCTTCCCGAATGCCTCTTTCACCCCCTCGAACAACGAGTCGAATGCCTCGGAGAGCCTCTCGCACCGTTCCGAAAACATCTCTCCCGCATCCCGGTCCGGCAACCAGCTCAGGTTCGCGGCAAGTTCGAGCGCAGCCACACGCAGCGCCTGCATCTCAGGCGTAAGCGCCGCCGTAGGCGCCGCACTCCGCTCCTCGCCACGCGCCGCGCGGGCCGTGTCTTGCACCGTACCCTTAATCTGAGTTTCCGAAGCCATAATCCTAAATTCCATGCCCGGTGTCCCGATCTCCGGGTGCCCCATTCTAGTCCCGCCGCATCTTGGCGGAACTAGAGTGGCTCTTTTGACTTAATAAGCCTCACCGGTAACTAGCCGCCTGCAACTCAAACATCTCCGCGTACCTTCCTCCAAGGCTGGTCAGGTACTCGTGATCCCCTTCCTCGGCGATCCTTCCATTCTCTAACACCACAATCCGGTCCGCCATGCGCACGGTCGAGAACCGGTGGGAGATGAACACCGCCATCTTCCCCGCCGTCAACTCGGCAAATCGCTGAAACACTTCATACTCGCTGCGCGCGTCCAGCGCCGAGGTAGGCTCGTCTAATATCAGCAACTGCGCATCCCGCAGATACGCCCGCGCCAGCGCCACTTTCTGCCACTCTCCGCCGGACAAATCCACGCCGGTTTCAAAGCGCCGCCCCAGCATCTGGTCGTATCCCGCCGCTCCCAATTTCGCGACCACCTCATTAGCCATGCTCTTCCGAGCCGACTCCTGCACCTTTTGCAGGTTGTCAAGATACTCAATCCGGCCCACCGCGATGTTCTCCCGCGCCGTCATCTCGTACCGCATGTAATCCTGAAAGATGACGCCAATTTCTTTGTAGAGATCCTCCAGGTCATACTCCCGCAGATCGATTCCATCCAGCAGAATTCTGCCCTCGACCGGGTCGTACAGCCGAGTCAGAAGTTTGACGATGGTCGTCTTCCCTTCTCCGTTCTCTCCGATCAGCGCCACCCGCTCGCCCGGCCGCAAAGCAAAATTCAACCCGTTCAATACCTTCCGGTCACTACCCGGATACTTGAAGGAAACATTCTGAAACTCAAAGCCTTGCAGGATTGGGCGAGGCGCTGGCAGCGCATTCGGCTTCGTGCGGATCGTCGGCTTCATGTCAAAGAACGCAATCAGATCCGTCAAAAATAACGCCTGATCCGCAATCGTCGACAGCGTCGAGAACGTCTGCTGCAAATTCGAACTAGCGTCCCGAATGGCGTTCGCCAGGAACGTCAACGTACCCAGACTAAACGCGCCCGTAACCGTGCGCCATACAGCGTAAATGTAAGCCGTGTAATACCCGGCCGTGCCAATGGCGGATAAGAACGAGCCGGCTGTGCCCTTCTTCTTCGCCAACGCAATGTCTTCCTCGTAAACCTGGTCCGAAAGCCGTTTGAACTTTCCGGTCAGAAAGTTCTTCAGCCCAAACAGTTTCAACTCCTTGGCTGCTTCCTTGCTTCCGCCCAGGATGCGCAGGTAGTCCAGCTGCCGCCGTACCGGTGTCTGCCGGAAATTCTTGGCATAACCCAGAAATGCAAAGTGCGTCTCTCCGATGAATGCGGGAATCACGCCCACAATAAGGATGAGGAGCAGCCAGGGCGAAAACAGCATGATCGAAATCGACAGCGTCACCGTCGTGATCACCTGCTGCACCAGCCGGCCCATCGCCTGAATCATGTAAAGCCGGTCTGTGGCCTGGACGCGCGCCCGTTCCAGCTTGTCATAGAACACGGGATCTTCATACGCGATCAGGTCCAGGCTGGCAGCGTGCTCCATCACCCGCACGCTGATGTAGTTCATGTACTTGCCGGCCAGCAGCGCGTCAGTGTAGTCGATCCCGCGAGCCACCAGTCCCCCCGCCAGAGCCAGGCTGAACTCAGCCGCAACCAGCCACCAAAGGTTATGTTTGACCGGCTGATGGATAGTGATGTTGTAAATGGTATCGATGATGAGCTTCGTTACCCAGAACAGCGCGGGGGGCAACAGCGCGGCGACCACTCGGGCGAGTAGTCCGGCAACCACAACCGAGCGGCCCGATTCCCACACGTAGTGCAGTACGGTCGGCACGTTGCGTAGAGCCGACAGCCGGTCCCGCCATCCGCTCCAGAATTCAGGTGCTTCCTTCATGACTGCATCTCGCGCTGCCAGAGGAAGTTCGGCTCCCGCCCGCTAGATTCGCCGCTGCAAGCGATTCTGCCTAGTTTACAGAATAAAGGCCTGCTCCCCAAGGACATCCCTTGGATGTAAAAAAGGCCCTCCTCGGTTGGGCGGCCCCTGCTAGACCGTTGGGTACGCTCCTCGGGCCACCAACTTGCATCTTTCCTGGCACTCCTTCGACAGCTAGAATTCCCATGCTCACGACTTCTGAGAGGACTTCCATGCGTAGTTCTAGGGCGCTCTCGCTTATCCTGCTGGCCTGCTCGGTTTCCGCAATGGCGCAAATCGAGGAAATCATTAAGCAAGTCGACGACTCCCTGCAGCAGCGCAATACTTCCGGCCTAAGCGACAGCAAGATCATTGCCGGACTCAAGCAAGCTCTCCAGATCAGCACCACAAGAGCAGTAGCCGTGACCGGCCGCCCCGACGGATTTCTCAAAAATGACGCCATCAAAATCGCCCTTCCGCCGAGGCTGGAGACCGTCGGCCGCGGCCTGCGTTTCATCGGGCTCGGCAGCAAAGTGGACGAACTTGAAGTCGGAATGAATCGAGCCGCCGAACAAGCCACTCCGCAAGCCAAGCAAATTTTCCTGGCGGCCCTGAAGAAGATGACCTTCGACGACGCCCGCCATATCCTCACGGGAAACGATACCGCCGCCACGGACTACTTCAAGCGCACCAGTACTCCCGACCTGACCACCGCTTTCGCCCCTATCGTTCACACCTCGATGCAAAAGGTCGGCGTAGTCGGGCAATACGACCGCTTGATCCAGACCGCACCCGGCGGTGCGGCCCTGGCCAATGAATTTGATCTTGATAAATACGTGGTTAGCAAGACCTTGGACGGCCTCTTCTACATGCTGGGCGAAGAAGAAAAGAAAATACGCCAAAACCCCGCCGCCCAAACCACCCAGCTATTGAAGCAAGTTTTCGGCAGAACCAAGTAAAGAAAAGGGCGCGGATGCCCCACCCTTCTCGCGCATTTTGCCAGAGGGTGGGATTTTTAAACCAGAAATAAAGCCGCCCGAAGCCGACCCTGTTTTAGAAACCAGAAACTGGAAAATGCTGCCGGGTTGCCCCACCCTTCTCGCGCATTTTGCGAGAGGGTGGGATTTTGTACCAGAAAAAAGGCCGCCCGAAGGCGGCCCTGTTTTAGAAACTAGAAACTAGAAACTGCCTACTGCTCAGTCTCCCGCGACCGGTTCAGCCAACTCCGGCTTGCTATCCGCGGCCTGGTGCCCGTTGCCGTTGCCGTTCCCGTTAGGTTTGGCCAGCGCACCCAGCGGAATGAACCCGTTCTCCGATTGCACCGGCTTCTCCTTGAGCACGACCTCGCGATACAAGGAAGCCATGCGGGCGTTGTAAGCAGCATCGTTCTTTTCCGGCCCACGCGCCTCGCCGGCAGCCTTCGCGTCCCGCGCCCGCTTCTTCTCTTCGCGCGCGTTCTTCGCGATGCCCAGCTTGTCCAGATCGCGCTGCAGTTCGTTGGTGACGATCTCTTCCCGCAGGTTCAGATATTCCGTGGCGGTAGCCGGCTCGTCCATGTTCACCTTCTTGCCGCCCGCGAAGATCTCATGACGCCCATGCTCCTCGTACCACTTGGTGAGCGTCGCCGTCATGTGCATCTTCTCGATGATGTTCCGCCATCCCACGCCCGTGTTGTAAGCGCAGAACGAAATCTCCCCTTCCTGCGTCGCGTACGGAATAATGCACTGCTCCGTCCGCCGGAAGTCATAGTTGAACAGATCCTGGAACCACATCCCCGCGATGAACAGGAAGTTCCAGCGATCGGTCGCGCGCCGCTTCATCACATCATCTATCGTGCGGTCCGGACCAACCTTGCCGTAGTCCTTCCCAGTCACGTGATAGTTCTTGTCGAACTTCTTCAGCAGGTCCATCAGCTTGAAGTGAGTCGGCGACTGGTACGGATCGTAGTTCTTCATCAGGCACAGCGCCATGCCGAGCCCCGTGAGGAACTTTCCGCGCGCCGCATCGTTCACCTTGGCGATATCTTTCGCCAGCTGATCCCCATGCAGGAATGCCGTGACCGGGACCGCTTCCTTGGTTTCCTTATCGATCATGACGGCCATGCCAGTCCCGCAATTCGGATGGCAGCCGCAACTCAATTGGCCCCAGTCATTCTTCGGATCCTGGGCATGCATCAGGTCGGCCCAGTCGCTGAACGTTCCCATAAACGAAATCGGGAACCAGTCGCGCGCCGGCTCGCCCAACCCAGTCTGATTCTTCACGTCATGCGCCAGGTGGCTCAGCGTGTAGCGCTGGGCAGTACGGCGATCATCAGTGACCGCTTCATCGCGCCCCGTGAATGAAACTGGCTGGAACGACAGAAAGCTGATCGTCTTGGGATTGTCGAGAGCGAACTTGATAATGCGTCCGACCTGCTCATTGTTAATGCCGTTGACAATCGTGACTACGGGGACGATCTCGCATCCCGCCTTGTGCAAGTTCTCGATCGCCTTCAGCTTCACATCAAACAAGTTGCCGACCATGCGATGGGCATTGGCCGCATTGCCGATGCCATCAAACTGCAGGTAGGCATAGCGCATCCCGGCTTCAACCGCCTGCTGCGCAAACTCAAAACTTTTGGCGAACTCAATGCCGTTGGTTGCCGCCTGCACCGAGTTGTAACCCACATGCCGGGCGTAACGAACCGCATCCAGGAAGTACGGCGACAATGTCGGCTCGCCACCAGAGAACTGCACCGACATCTGCCGGCGCGGCTTGATGGTGATCGCGTTGTCGAGCATGGTCTTGATTTCTTCCCACGTCAGTTCGTGCACGAATCCAACCTGGTTTGCGTCCATGAAGCACGGATCGCACATCATGTTGCAGCGGTTGGTCAGATCAATGGTAAGCACTGATCCGCGACCGTACTTAACAGTGGACGACCCGTGATGATGCAGGTGCTCATCGTTGTGAGCCACGATGTCGCGACCGGGGAAGACGTCTTCGAGGTGCTTCGAGAAGGTGGTGTCAATCGACATCACGTCTTCGAAGTGGCCGTGCTTGGGGCAATCCTTCACCATCAGGATCTTGCCGTCGCGCTCGATGATCTGGGCCTTGATTTCCCCGACTTTCTCGTTCATCAGAACTTCGTGAGGCAGGTGCCCGTCAAGAATCTGCTGCCGGATTTCCGGCACGCACTTGGGGCAAAGAGAATCCGTTGTACGCGGCCAGCCGAGCGGGGGCTTGGTCTTCTCGTACGACTTGAGCAGCGGCTTGTCAGACCACTTGGGAGTAGGCGAGGGATTGGGGTTCACGCGGTTCATACGATCGAACACAACCCACGCCCCCTTGGCGGCGGTGACAACGGCTTTCTCGACGTACTTAATCGGCTTGCGCATGATAACTTTTTGGCTCCTGGCTGCTAGCAACCAGCAAATGTCACTGGTCGCTGCGTTTGGTTGGGACTCGCCTGGCTGCCGTAAGAAACGACCTACACCAGATAGTGCTATCCCAACAACTCCTTAGCTTTTTGCCTTCGCTTCGGATGAACCTGGAAAGCATCATCCAAAAACTGCGGCTCCCTGGGACTTCTCTCCGGCTGTGACCGGAATTTGTACACTTTTTCCTAGGGTTTCTTCTGAAGCTATCCTATTGGACCCACTGGAAATGACGCACCAACTTCCCAACGAACGGCACAATTTCGAGGTTTAGCGGGGATTGCGGACATTAGACGGACCTAAGTAGTTGAAAGTAAAGGAGACTCGGAGATCGTCGAAGCACGGGCCGGCGCGAAGTCCTGTGACATCTGCCCTTGCGGTGCACAACCCAACGTCCGATCATCGCCAGCGCCAAAAGCCCTGCCGAGTCCGGGCCAGAACCAGTCCAGGCAAGTTCCTTGAAATCAATAAATCAATTCAGGCGCAGCGATTCATTTCGTAGTGACCGGGCTGACGGGGTCGTCGCTCTTGGTCAACAGCCAGATGGCACCCCCGACGATCAAGGCGCCGCCCGCGCCGACGGCAATAGGGGAGTTCAGAATTCCTCCCGAGGCGCCGGGAGAAGTGCCGGCGACGGGCTTTTTGCGCTTCTTCTTGGAACTGGTCTCAGCCTGCGAATCATCCTGCGATGTACCTTCGTCGCGGGTGGTTTGCTGTCCCTGCGCCAGCAGGGTCGCTCCCTTCGCGTCACTGACGGTGAGGTCGCCCTTGCGGGCTGTGATGTGCACGGTCCCATCCACATCGCGCACTTCAAACTCGGTCAAACCGGTCGAGGCCGGCAGCACGGTAATCAAGCCGGCGCGCGCGGACATTAATTTTGAGGTCGAGACGGTAACTCCGCCGTGCTCCAATTTCACCCGGCTGCCCTCGAACTGCACCAGCGAGTCATTGAGCACGATCACGCTGCTGCCGGTGGCGCTGATATTGGCCACTGAATCTGCCTGGGTCTGCACGACGTCGTCTAGGAAAAGCGCGGAGGATCGCGCAATGCTGTTGCCGTTCACCGTCGCCGTGCCGTGGCTATACACCATGGCGCCAGGCGTGTCGGCGGCAAACATCGACAGCGGAAAGATCGCGCTCAGCGTACCTGCCAGGATCTTTTCAACAGTCCCCACTTTGGCCACTCTTCCGTCCTCGGGAGATGACTTGTACGCCCAGATTCAGTGCTATGCCTGGGAATCGTACCTTCCTGTTCCCTGCCGGTCAATGCCTTTTGAGGCACGAAAGTGTCTTAGCGGTGGAAAACTGCGCCGAGAGCATGTGATTCACGTCCCACTGTGCTTCGGCTCAGCGCCAGCGTTCGATGGCATTCCACCAGATAAGGCGGAGCCATTCATCCAAGCAGATCTTGGCCCACTGCCGATGAGTCCACCAGCGAACTCCGAATTGTGAATCGTCGTGCGCGGCAGCAACGGAGAAATATTTCCCCCGAATCTCATGACGGAAAATGCTGAGCGCGCGGCCACTGTGATAATCGGAAGTGACCAGAAGAATTCTTGTCGCGCCGTGTTCGTCATTAAGGCATGTCGCGACGTCGTGGGATTCGTCCCGGGTGGACAGGCCAGCAATGGGACAGAGAGCGATCTGCGATGCAACCGGAAGTTTTCGCGCGTAATCTGCTGCAATCTGCGTCAGTGTAGCGTCGTAGATTCTGGCGGAAGCAGGAACATCGAGCAGAATTCGCGTGGCATAGCCCTGGTGCAGAAGATCGAGCGCCAGCGCGGGCCGGCGGTCGGTCTCACCTGCCAAAACTACGATCAGGTCCGATCGCTGCGGGGCATTGATTACTAGAATTTGTCCCGCTTCTACGGCAAAGAAGACCACGCCCACGAGCAGCAGGATGAGCCAAGGCCAGTGGCGCTTTCTAGCAGATGAGATCATCATGAACGGCATTTTTTGTGTCCGATGAAAATGCAGGTCGGGTTATTATCGAGCCATGTTGGCCAAAAACATACGAGCGACTGGAATGCATCGACGTAATCTCAATGGCACTCTATCCCACTGGGCTGGACTTTCATTCACGGTGGCGTTCGCGATCCTCCTGTGCACTACGTTACGCGCGCAAACGCAACCGCTGGGCCAAAAACAAACAACCGCAAGCGGACATCTGGTCACGGTTTATTCGATCTCGTGGCCGACCCCGATCAGTTCGGTTAGTGCTGACGTGGAGGTCTGCGCCGGCCCGAATGCCCCTGCCGATAGCTTCGCCTTTCCATCGTTTTTCCAGGTCCATTTTGCTGACGGAGGAGCAATTGCCTCGTATGGTTCCAAAAAACAACCTACTCTGGAGAGAACGCCGCTGAAGCCCAAACAATGCGCGCGCGGCTGGCTCGACTTCGCGGTCACTTCTGGGCAAAAACCGACCGTCATTCGCTATCACGAAATGAGCGCCGACAAGAAGGTCATCGATTGGCCGGTTAAGTAAGCGGAAATGCGGCGATTGAACCAGGCACGCCGCAGTCCTGTCACTGTGCAAGGCGGCCGCTGTTTCCGAGCACAGATTCAGCGGACTCAGCATGCTAGAATTGTGGCGCTTTAATGCGTTCCATTCAGGATTTCTACTGGATTTTTTCATGACTCCTTCCTCGACCGCAGATTCATCCCTGGATCAATCAAAGCGAAAGATCGAACAGCGCCAGGCGCGCGTGGGCATTATGGGACTGGGTTACGTCGGTCTCCCACTGGCCCTTCTTTATAGCGAACAGAAATTTCGGGTCACTGGTTTCGATATCGACGCCCGCAAGGTGGAGATTCTGGCAAAGGGCGGGTCATACATTTACCGAATTGTGCCGGAAGAAATTCAAGCGGCGAAGGCCAATGGATTTTCGGCGACTGCCGATTTTTCGCAGTTGACGGCGATGGACGCGATCATCATTTGCGTTCCCACTCCATTGAACGAGTATCACGAACCGGACCTCAGCTTCATCACGAACACCACCCATGCCATCGCTCCGCACCTGCGGGCCGGGCAGTTGGTCGTGCTGGAAAGCACGACGTATCCCGGCACGACGGAAGAGGTGATGGTCCCTATTCTCGAACGAGAGAATAAACAGGGCCTGAAAGCTGCTCGCGGCGCCAGCATGGGGCCCAATGAGTTCCTGGTGGCATTCTCTCCGGAGCGAGAAGACCCCGGCAATACAACCGTGGCCCGGCGCGATATTCCTAAGGTGGTGGGAGGAATGAGCCCACAGGCTTCGGAGCTGGCGAGAGCTTTCTACGGCTCGATCTTCAACCGCACGGTTCCGGTGTCGTCGCCAGCCGTGGCGGAGATGACGAAGCTCCTGGAGAATATTTACCGCTGCGTTAACATCGCGCTAGTGAACGAACTGAAGATGCTGTGCCTGCGCATGGGCATTGATATCTGGGAAGTCATTGAAGCAGCTTCGACAAAGCCTTTCGGGTTTCACCCGTTCTATCCCGGCCCGGGCCTGGGCGGGCACTGCATTCCGGTGGACCCGTTCTATCTTTCGTGGAAGGCGAAGGAGTGGGATTTCCGTACTCGCTTCATCGAGCTGGCGGGAGAAATCAACACCAATATGCCGTATCACGTGCTGGCGTCGGTGACCGGGGCGCTGAATTCGCACAAGAAATCGGTGAATGGAGCGCGGGTGCTGGTGCTGGGAGTCGCATACAAAAAGGATATTGACGACCTGCGGGAATCGCCATCGCTGACGATTATCGAGCTGCTGCAAAAACAAGGAGCGCAAGTCAGTTACCACGATCCCTACTTCCCCTTTATCGGGAGGGGAAGAAAATACGACCTGCAGATGAAGTGCGCTGAACTGAAAAATCTCGGACAATACGACTGTGTGGTGATCGTCACGGATCATTCCGATTACGACTTCGAAGGCATCGTGCAAGAGGCGCAACTCGTGGTTGACACCCGGAACGCCACCCGGGGAATGGACAGCCCGAAAATAGTGCGCTGCTAACTTCGAACGCTCGCTTCGCGAGGGGGCCGACAAGGCGTCCGCCCCTACACGAGCTGCTCGCCGGGCAAATCTCCCATCAGCCATGTAAGTTTTTGCATAGCCGCAGCCGGAGCAGCGATCCGGACGAATCCAGCTGATCTAAGTTGTTGATCCTTAATTGGTTTGCGGTGGGTTTTTGGCCAAAAGAGTGGCCTCTGCCGTGCATCATGGAAATCGGAGTAGTAAACTCAGTCAAGTCCCTGTCATCCCAGGCTCCCGCCTTTTGAACAGGGCAGGTTTTTTGCAAGATTCGCTCTTGAAGAGTCAAAACGTGCTGACGCAACTGGAATCCCAGGTAATGACGATGCCGTACTCCGAGTCGCCGATTCTATTCTCCACCCTGCCGAAGTGGAGAGCGCCGTGGCATGAGTTCGTTCTCAGCTATGGGGTGCAAGCCGTCGTCATTGCGATACTGGTCTGGATTCCGGTTCTTCATCCGGAGGTGCTCGAGGGACCCAAAAAGGATTACCACGCCATCGAACTGGTACCGACTCCGGTCCCAGTGAATCACGAACCGCAGCGGCAGTTGCGAACGCCCGTGATCGCGAAGCTGGAGCCACCTCCAGCGGCTTTGCGCCTGCCGGCACCGCAACCCAAGGTCAATCTCGAAGTGCCGCGACCTCCGGAAGTGAAGATCGCTGAGAAGAAACTGGAGCCTGTGCCCACTCCGGCGCCGGTGATCCCGAAGCAAATCGTCAGGACCAATGTATTTTCCACTGGCAGTTCGGCACCGCAGACCATCGAGAAGGCACCGGAGAAAGTACAGACTGGTGGGTTTGGCGATCCCAACGGTGTGCCGGCGAAAACCACGCAGACCCGGGCGGTTAATATCGCGCAGTCCGGCGGGTTTGACATGCCCCCGGGACCGGGCTCCGGAAACGGAACCGGCGGCGCGACCGGAGCTCGCGGAGTGGTTGCGAGCACTGGCTTTGGAAGCGGCGTGGCTACCGGCAACGCTCGCTCCTCCGGTCCAGCGACAGTGCATCAGGCTGGATTTGGAGACGCAGATGTTCCGGCTCCTCCGAACATGCAATCGCGCCCCGCTGCGCAGGCCGCCGCAAGGATGACTCCGGCCGAAATTATCTCGAAACCTGTTCCCTCCTACACCCCGGAAGCTCGCGCGCAACGGATCGAAGGCGAAGTGCTTCTGGAAGTCGTGTTTGAAGCGTCCGGCAAGTTGCGCGTTTTGCGAGTTGTCCGGGGACTCGGGCACGGTCTGGATGACGCCGCGGTACGAGCCGCGGAGCAGATCCGCTTCAAACCAGCCTTGAAAGACGGTCAGCCTTCAGACTCGACCGCCGTGGTTCACATCATTTTCCAGCTAGCGTAATTCGCTGCAGAAGGTTGCTATGAGTATCGTACGTTCGGGCTTGCTGTTGCTTGCAGTGGGCGGCGCGTTGGCGGCCGCTCAGGATTCCCCCTCGTCTGTCGTACAAAGCGACGCGGCTTCTGCGCCAAGCGTGTCGAGCGCGCCGTCCCCAGCGCAAAGCGCGCCTCCGGCAGCGACTTTAAACGATGTGATGGATCGCGTAGTGCAGCGGGAGCACTACTTCATGGCGCAGATGCGTCACATGCATCCCATGGTCGAGACCTATCTGCAAGATCTGAAGAACGACGCCGACGGACATCCGGATCCGGTCAAGGATCAGTATTTCCTTGGGCGCCTTGATATGTCGGATGGACCGGAAGACGTTTCCTTTGTTGGGCAGCCGGGATTCGGACACCGCATGCTGAGCAAACTTACAGGGGTGTATTCCCTGCACTACCTGCCCATGGGTTTCGCGCAGATGGTCGTGCTCGACACTGATTTTCAGAAGAAGTACTACAAGTTCACGTTCGTGCGTCGTGAATTTCTCGGAGAGCTTCGGTGCCTGGTCATCGATGTGCAACCCCGCGAGGGCGAAAAGTCAGTGCGATTTCTGGGCCGAATCTGGGTCGAGGATCAGGATTACAACATCGTCCGTTTCAATGGCACTTATTATCCTCAGCCCAAGGTGAACTTCTTTTTCCATTTTGACAGCTGGCGTCTGAACATGAGGCCGGGAACGTGGCTGCCGGCATACGTCTACACCGAAGAATCGAACTTAAAGACCGGGCTCACAAAGACGCTTCACTTCAAGGCGCAAACGCGGTTGTGGGGTTATGACCTGAAGGGGCTGAGCAAGAGCGAAGAGTTCACGCAAATCCTGGTGGATGCGCCGCAGACGGTGAAAGACCAGAGCGATGCGGCCGCTGATCCCAGTCCGGTAGTGGCGCAGCGCATGTGGGAACGCCAGGCGGAAGACAATGCGGTCGAGCGTATGCAGAAAATCGGTCTGCTCGCCCCTCCGGGCGAAGTGGATAAAGTCATGGCGACCGTGGTCAACAATTTGCTGGTCACCAATAACATCGACCTGCAGAGCGATTTTCATTGCCGCGTGCTGCTCACTTCGCCGCTGGAATCATTTACCATCGGCCACACGATTGTCGTAAGCCGCGGATTGCTGGACGTGCTTCCCGATGAGGCTTCCCTGGCGCTGATTCTCGCGCATGAATTGAGCCACATCGTGCTGGGACATCCGTTTGATACCAAGCTTGCGTTTAACGACAAACTGTTCTTCCCAGATGAGCAGTCATTCCAACGCCTGGATTTCAAACAGAGCCGCGGCGATGAAGAGGCAGCCGACAGCAAAGCGCTGGAACTGCTGAAGAATTCGCCCTACAAAGACAAACTGGCGAATGCAGGGCTATTCATGAAGGCCCTGCAGGAGCATGCGCCGGCGTTGCCACAGCTCATTCGTCCTCACCTGGGAAATAGCGTGGCCGGCGCCAATCGACTCACGAACCTGGTAGCCGCCGCACCGGCTCTGGATCCGAAACGTCTGGATCAGATCGCGGCCTTACCGCTGGGCGGGCGCGTCAAGGTGGATCCATGGAGCGATCAGGTGGAACTGACGAAGGCGAAGCCGGTGGCCTTGACCTCGGCGCGCGAGAAGCTGGAGTTCGAGATTACACCCTTCTTTCCGTACCTGACTCGATCGTCCAGCGGCGGAGAAAAGATGGCGCAGACGACACCTGCGTCCACGGAGAACCAACCTAAGTAGCTCGCTGGCAAGAGAAGATTGCAGAATCTACCGAATAGACACGAGGCTGGTCCGGAGGCAGAGGTCAACCGTGTGCGAGGATGAGCTCGCGGAAAACGACGGATCGCTTACTGAATCGCGCTCCCAACTTGTGAAAAGACATTGTTCGCGTTCGATCCAATGAGGCGGATCGTGCCCACGACAATGACGAGAATGACGGCCAACATGACGGCGTATTCCGCGATGTCCTGGCCTTGTTCATCATTCCAGAGCTGTTGTAGAAGGTGTGCCACGGGGCTCCTCTTTTTTAGATACCTTGGATTAACGGCCCGTCTTAACGGGATGAGACGTTGCAGCGAGTAGCAAATACACTTCCCCAAGGCGTTTCAATTAGCTCAAGTGTAGCTTTACAGTGCAGGCAAGCCAATGGCACCGAAGTGCCAGAACGCTATGGCGGAGATTAGTGACTGCCGCTCAGCATCTTAACCTATCGGCTTTAAAGGCAATGATTGATTCACGGCAAACAACGCCAGTTCGAGGCGTGTAGAAACTCCCAGCTTGTCGAAGATGTTGCTGAGGTGATGTTTCACCGTATCTTCGCTGATCTTGAAGTATTCGGCGATTTCCTTGTTGGAAAAGCCGGCCACGACGGCGGAAACGATTTCGAGTTCGCGGGGGGTGAGCCCGAATTTACGTTGGCGCGCCTCGTCATGGGACGACTGCATCAGGGTGCGCAAATACTGCACCAGGTTGGAGACACTCTCGCGTCCTACCCAATACTCTCCGGCCATGACGGTTTGGATGGCTTTCAACAGGAGTTGCGTGGCGGAGTCTTTCAGGACGATTCCCCGGGCGCCCAACTGCAAAGCTTCGACGATTTGGGTTTTTTCCGCGGCGGCGGTCAGTAGAATCACTCGCACCTGAGTGACATTACCCGGGGCACTCAAATCACGAAGCGCCTCCAAGCCCGGGTGCTTGGGCATGGCGAGATCCAGCAGGAGGATGTCGGGTTTCAGTTGACGGACCAGTTTGACGGCCTCGGCGCCGTCGGAGGCCTCTCCCAGGACCTTGAAGTCGGCCTCGGCTTCCAGAAGGCGCCGCAATCCGTCACGAAAAATCGGATGATCGTCGGCGATTACTAGGCGAACTTGTTGCGGCTTTCTAAAATTCATGCGGCACGTTTCCGTTCCGAGGCACAATGACCTCGAGGCGCGTTCCCTGTCCGGGATTCGATTCTACCGTGAGTTCCCCACCGAGCAAGCGTACACGTTCTCGGATGATCATCGGCCCAATCCCCGCTTGTTGCATTTGCTGTTCATTGTAACGGCCGGCAAAGGACAAGCCCTTGCCATCATCCTCCACCGTGAGATTCCACTGGTCGGCTTGGGAGGCGAGGCGGATCAGCGCATGACGCGCTCCACTGTGTTTGCGCACGTTCACCAGCCCTTCCTGCACAATCTTGAGAAACTCCTGGCACATTCGTTGAGGCATGTCGAGTTGCACGATGTCGGTGACGAAACGCGCGTTGATACCAGTCTCTCGTTGAAACCTCTCCACCGCATCTCTCAGCACCGGGAGCAACTTCTGGGAATCGACATCGATGGCTTTCATCTGCTGCATGAGTTCGCGGAGTTTCAGGACCTCTTCGCGCAGCAAACCTTGAATTCTTCCCAGTTCTTTGTCGATCGGTCGATTCGCCTCGGCCTGGCGGCGCAGGACGTCCACCTGCATTTCTACGGCGATCAGTGATTGCACGGCGCCGTCGTGCAGTTCCCGGGCGACGCGCGCGCGCTCCGCGGCATAGGCGCGGCGGCGCAGGCGGTGCAACAGATACACGTTATAGATTGCGGGGCCGACCTGGCGCACAATGTCCAGCAGGAAGCGCAACTCCTCTTGCTTTTCGCCTGCCCACGAAGGATTGAACAGAAAGACGCGGCCGCGCCAGTCGGTGCCAAAGGTAAAGGGAACGGTGACGATGGAATCGAAGGGTTGCACCTGGCGCAGTTGAGAAAATGCAGCCCGGTTGTCTGCCGGTACAGCATGGCCGGAATCATCCAGAGCTAGAGTTTTCCATTGCTCGCCGTGAACGGATGCATAAGAGACCTCGCCGGGATAATCGTCGAGATACGTTTTTGCATCACGCGCGCCCGATTGCAGCCAAGTGAACTCGCTGCCCCCATTTCCGTTGGTGGGATTCAGTTCTCCCAGGAAGACTCGCTTGCTATGGACCTCCTGGGAGGCCATCATCACGCGGGAAGCGCCGTACATGGACGTGATTTCATGGAAGATCTTATCGATGGTTCCGGTAAGGCCGGCCTCTACCCGCACCCGCGATAACATGCCAGTGACCAGCGCCTTCTCTGCGCGCAACTGCTTTTGCCGCTCCGCCAGGTAGCCCAACAGCAGCCCCATCACGATCAGGTAGATCGACAGCATGAACAGGCGCTGCGGCTGGAATTCAGCGACATTGATGTGCAGGCCAGTCAAGGCCCTCAGCGGAGCCGAACCGGAGGGCCAGACGTGCAGAACGACGAAGCTTTCGATCCAGAGCAACGCCGCTTCGGCAGCAGCGGTGCCTAAGGTCTCCCACAATCCCCAGCGATACGCGGCGGCAGCCAGCACAAAGAAGAAAAACAAGAAGAATGGAGTGCGCGGGCCTTCCGCAAAAACGGAAATGAGGGCCGGCCAGACAATGTCGCCGGCATGCACCAGGAAACGGAATGCGGCGGTGGATTGCTGCCGCCGACGCAGCAGCATCATGATCAAAATGCCGTTCGCCATGTAGAAGACGAAAAGGCCGTATGCCGCCCAGGAATGCCCCAGTTCAGTCGGGTCCATGCGAATGGCGACCAAGGTCGAAACGGCAAGGAAGACACGCGCGGTGGCGAGCCAGCGCTCGATGCGGCGCGTCTCCCCGGGGTCGGGAGGGACTTTCAGTCTCCAGGGTTGTCGATAACGCTTAAGGCGAGAATTCAAAGATTGCGTTCTCCCCGTGGCGACGAAGTCGCATATTATTGAAACAATGTTGAACGAGCAAGCAGCGAAACCGTAATTCAATGCTGGGACGGCGGCGCGCGCCCTTATCATAGCTGGTCACAGGTTACTTGCGTAACCATTCTCAGCGCCAGTTCGCGTCTAGAATGAGGACCCGAGGAGTGTCCTGTGGGTAAGGCGTTGAAGCTATGGCTGGGGGCAGTGGCGCTCGTTTTAGCGACGGCGATCATGTCTGCGCTGTTTCTGCCACGCTCGTTCGGTCTTACGGCGCTCAGCGACATCGTGCAATGTCTGTTGCTGATTTCCGGCACGGCCGCGTTTATTCCAGCCGCTCTGCGTAGTCATGGCCGCCTGCGGCTTTTCTGGTCTCTGGTGGCGGGAGGAGTGGCCCTCTGGCTGGGGTACCAGCTTTTCTGGACATATTATGAGGTCGTTCTCAGGCGGGATGTTCCCGACCTGTGTGCGTGGGATATTGTGTTGTTCCTGCACTTCGTTCCGCTGATGGCGGCGATTGCACTGCGTCCGCACGTGCCCCGGGATGAGTATGCGGCCCGAGTGGGGCGACTGGATTTCGCACTGCTGCTGGTCTGGTGGTGCTATCTATACGTCCTCATCGTTATGCCCTGGCAGTATGCCGTGCCCAACGTTGCGGCCTACAATGGCAATCTCAATGGCGTTTACAACACCGAGAAAATCGCGCTCTTGGGTGCATTGCTGGTTTGCTGTGTGACCAGCAAACAAGGATGGAGAAAGCTATATATAAGCCTGTTCGCGATGAACTTGTGCTATTCCTTCGGTTCTACCGTGGCCAATGTCGCGCTGGCACGAAATACGTATTACAGCGGCAGTCTTTACGACATCCCGATGATTGCGGCCATGGCGAGCCTTACCTGGATCGG
>JAICJP010000322.1 GCA_025928375.1 Candidatus Sulfotelmatobacter sp. | reverse complement strand
TCCGCATTGTTTCAGGATGGCAACTTGAGCGCGGAATCTGCCGAGAAGCTGGCCACGGAAGTCGGGTCGAGCCGCCTCGTATTCGCCCTCGATGCAGTCGGCGGACTCGTGACTATCCACGGATGGCAGAGCACCACCGCCGTAAGACCGTTGGAGATGATCCAGGCACTTGACCGATGGTGCGACGCATTCCTCTACACCCACGTGGACACTGAAGGACTGCTGGCTGGCTTTCCGCAGGAGGTCATTCGCCCTTTGCGCGCGGCCACCACACGACAGTTGATTGCAGCCGGAGGAATTCGGTCGCAGCACGAGATTGACGCCTTGCATGCCATGGGGGTCGACGCAGTGGTCGGCATGGCGATCTATCAGGGCCTGATTCCTGCCTAGCATCTCGGCGCTTGCGCCGCCGACGCTGCTGTCCTTACGCTTACAAGATTTTCGGTGCTGGCTCCTATTGCCTGACCCCGAACCGGGGCTTATCTTGGAGAGTCACAAGAGAACCCTCACGATGAACGTGCTAGTCCTGAATGCCGGCAGCTCCAGCCTGAAGTTTCAAATCATCGCGACAGATCTTAAGCAGATCAACGATTACAAGGACGACCGCATCTGCCGCGGGGAAATCGAAAGCATTGGGGGAGAAGCGATTCTCCGAATACGGTATCGTGCAGAGCCTGTCCGAACGCTGACCGCGGCCCTGCGTGACATGGGAGCGGCTCTGGACTACTTAATACGGTTCCTCGCATCGGATCGATCCGGCATCCCTGAATTCAAGAGTACGGCTGACGTGCATGCGGTCGGCCACCGAGTGGTACACGGCGGAGAGTTGTTTAAAGAGTCGACGCTGATTGATGATCGCGTCCTCAAGGGAATCGAGGACTGCATCGACCTTGCTCCGCTGCACAACCCCAATAATGTTAAGGGAATCATCGCCGCGCGCGATTTGCTAGGCAGGGATGTGCCGCAGGTCGCGGTGTTCGATACCTCCTTCCACCACTCTTTGCCTGCGGAAGCCTACCTCTACGCGGTTCCTTACCATCTGTATCGCCGTCATCGCATTCGACGTTATGGATTCCACGGCACTTCTCACCGCTACGTCGCATTCCGCTACCGCGCTCTACGCGGGCTCACTCGCGAGCAGACGAACATCATTTCTTTTCATTTGGGAAATGGCTGTTCGGCGGCAGCCATCAAGGCGGGGAAATCACTCGATACTTCCATGGGCATGACGCCTTTGGAAGGTCTGGTGATGGGCACGCGGTCGGGTGATCTGGATCCGGCGATTGTGGGCATGATCGCGAGGAAGGAGGCGATGTCTGCCTCGGAAGTCGAAACCTTATTGAATACGCAGTCCGGCCTTCTGGGGATTTCAGGTTTGACCAACGATATGCGTGAGTTGCTGAACGAGTTGAATGAGCACGACGATCGCAGGGTGAAGTTGGCAGTTGAAATCTTCTGCTACCGGGCGCGTAAGTACCTGGGCGCCTACCTGGCGGGCATGGGAGGCGCTGATGCCGTCGTATTCACTGGAGGCATCGGAGAGAACTCGCCCGATGTCCGCGCTCGTATCTGCGCCAGCATGGAATGGGCAGGCTTGCGCTTGGATTTAGACAAAAATCAGGCCATGGTCGGCCGCGAAGGTATCATTAGCTCAAATGATTCCACCCTGCACGCCTATGCCATCCCGACCGATGAAGAACTCCTGATCGCCCGCGATACCGTCCGAGTGATCCAGGGAGTTCCCCATCCTTCTTGATTCAGAACCCTAATAGGGCCAGATCCAGTCGGTGGCTTCCGGTTTATCGATGCCGAACTGATGCGCATAGTTCCGGCATTCGATCTGCTGGTTGAGAAATCTTTCCTTCGCGTGCGCGCCGATCTTCTGCAGCCGCGGCACTCGATCGATCACATCCATCGCCAGGCTGAAGCGGTCCACGTTGTTGTTGATGGCAAGCTCCAGGGGCGTATTGATGTTGCCTTGCTCCTTGTATCCACGAACATGAATGTTGTTATGGTTTGTTCGCCGGTACGCCAACCGGTGAATCAGTTGCGGGTACCCGTGGAAGTTGAACATAACGGGCTTGTCCACCGTAAAGAGCGAGTCGAAGTCCCGGTCGGGCAATCCGTGGGGGTGCTCGGACGTAGGTTGAAGCTTGAACAGGTCGACCACATTGATGAACCGGATTTTGAGGTCGACAAATTCCTTGCGCAGCAGCGCAGTCGCGGCCAGAGCTTCCTGTGTTGGAATGTCGCCCGCGGACGCGACCACCACGTCCGGCTCGCCCGCTTCGTCATTGCTGGCCCAATCCCAGATTCCAATTCCTTTTGTGCAATGGGTGATTGCAGCATCCATGTTGAGATACTGGAGATGCTTCTGCTTGTCGCTCACGATCACGTTTACATAATTCTGGCTGCGCAGGCAGTGATCGGCGACAGAGAGCAAACAATTCACATCGGGAGGCAGATATATGCGCGTAACATTCGCGCTCTTGTTGACCACCACGTCGAGAAACCCGGGGTCCTGATGCGTAAAACCGTTATGGTCCTGTCGCCACACCGTCGATGTGATCAGAAGATTCAGGGAAGCAATGGAATCCCGCCACGAAAGGTGGTTGCAGATTTCCAGCCATTTTGCGTACTGGTTGAACATGGAATCGATGATGTGCACGAACGCTTCGTACGTGGAAAAGAAGCCGTGCCGCCCGGTGAGGAGATAACCCTCGAGCATTCCCTCCAGCGTGTGCTCGCTGAGCATTTCCATTACCCGCCCGTCAGGCGCAAGGTTTCCGCCATCTTTGTCTTCCGGAAAGCGCTCTTCAATCCAGAACTTCTTGCTAACGGAGTAGAGGTCGTCGAGCTTATTTGACGTGGTTTCGTCGGGACCAAACACACGGAAATTGTGCGGATTCAGTTTCATGATCTCGGCGAGCATGCGGCCCAGCGGGCGCGTGTTTTCCGCCAGTGACAACCCCGGTTTGTCCGTGGGATTGGCGTACTCGCGGAAGTCTGGCAGCCGCAGCGCCTTTTTCAGACGCCCGCCGTTGGTGTGAGGGTTCGCACTCATCCGCCGTGTGCCAGTGGGTGCAAGCTCCTTGAACAGAGGAGCGAGCCCGCCCTGGCCGTCAAATAGCTTCTCCGGCATTTGCGAGCGCATCCAGCTTTCGAGGATTCTGAGCTGCACCGGATCTTTTTTTGCGGCCGGAAGGGGTACCTGATGCGAACGCCAGAAACCTTCCAGGAAGTGGCCTTCCATTTCGCGCGGTGCAGTCCATCCTTTGGGTGAGCGGAGAACAATCATTGGCCAGCGAGGCCGTTCCGAAACGCCCTGCTTGCGTGCCGCCGCACGATGTTCCTGGATCTCGTTGATGCAATGCTCGACGGTCGCAGCCATAGCTTGATGCATGCTGTCAATGTCGGCGCCCTCCACGAAATAGGGAGTCCAGCCGTAGCCCCGGAACAAGTTCTCAAGTTCCTCGCGAGAGATGCGCGCCGGAATCGTGGGGTTGTCAATTTTGTACCCGTTCAAATGAAGGATGGGTAGAACCGCTCCGTCGCGCGCCGGACTCAAGTACTTGTTGATGTGCCATGACGTTGCGAGAGGCCCAGTTTCCGATTCGCCATCGCCTACCACGGCTGCCACGATCAGATCGGGATTATCGAAAGCCGCGCCGCACGCGTGTGAAAGAACGTAGCCAAGTTCTCCGCCTTCGTGAATCGATCCCGGCGTTTCCGGCGTGCAATGGCTACCGATGCCGCCCGGGAACGAAAACTGCTTGAAGAATTCCCGCAGTCCTTCCCGGTCCTGACTCTTCTCTGGATAAATCTCCGAGTACGTCCCCTCCAGGTAAGTGGGGCCAAGCACTCCGGGCGCACCGTGCCCCGGACCCGCGAGGAAGATCATGTCGAGATCATATTGTTTTATCAGCCGGTTCAAATGAACATAGATGAACGACAATCCCGGACTCGTGCCCCAGTGGCCCAGCAGGCGATTTTTCAGGTGCTCCGGCCGCAGTGTTTCCAGGAGCAGGGGATTTTCCTGCAGATAAATCATGCCCAGGCTCAGATAGTTGCAGGTCTTCCAATACGTCTCAATGTTACGCAGTTCTTGCTCGCTGAGTGGTTTACCTTCGACGCTGGATCGAGTAGGTGCATAAGGGCTGAGTTGGGCAACTTCGGCCGGAACTGAGGCTTCGATCGTGCTCATAAAAACTCCTTTTCGATAGCCTATGCCTCAAGATTAGCAAGGACAATGGTTGGCGTGTGAATTTTGCAAAACTTCGATGGATACGCTCCCCAAATTAAGACATAACGCATCGGACCCTACAGGAATGACCTGAAGCAGTCGGTCACTCCACGAGCCACTCACGCAGCCGAGGGATCGATTACACTCTTTGACGCGCATGTTATGCATTGACGCCCATCAGCACTTCTGGATTTACAACGATCGTGAATTCGCTTGGCTGGACGATTACATGGCAGCCCTGCGCCGGAATTTTCTTCCTGCGGATTTGCAACCCGAGTTGAAAGCGAATGGTTTTCACGGGTCAGTTGTGGTTCAAACCTGCCAAACACTGGAAGAAACGCGTTGGCTTCTGGGTCTCTCGGAGCAAAATTCATCCATTCTGGGCGTAGTCGGCTGGGCTGATCTTTGCAGCCCCGAGATCGCGCTGCAATTGAGAGAGCTGGCTGCAAATCCAAAACTCGTCGGACTGCGTCACATTGTGCAGACTGAACCAGATGATCGTTTTCTGCTTCGTCCCGAATTCCTTCGCGGCATTGCCGCGCTGGAACAATTCGATTTGGCATATGACATCCTCATCTACGCCAAGCACCTGCCTATGGCAATCGAGTTTGTAAAAAAATTTCCTCGGCAGCGGTTCGTGCTGGATCACATGGCCAAGCCCCCTATTAAGGTGAAAGAGATTGATTTATGGGCTGACGGAATTCGCCGCCTCTCTGGCTTTCCCAACGTGTTCTGCAAGATGTCTGGGTTAGTGACGGAAGCCGACTGGCAGCACTGGACTCGGGACGATATCGCTCCGTATCTCGAAGTAGTGTTCGATTCGTTCGGTCCTGACCGGCTCATGATTGGCTCGGACTGGCCCGTCTGCCTGGTGGCAGCTTCTTACGCCCAAGCCACCGGGCTGGTGAAGGACTACATTCTCAAACGAGCTCCGGACCGTGCCTCCGACGTGCTGGGTGGAAACGCGCAGCGATTCTGGCGCTTGCCGCATAGCGCCGGCAGCAAAGAGAATGCTTTACAATAGCGCGACTAAAGCGAACATCGCTGGACGCATGCATCTCTAAGGCTCACGGTCATCGAATCGATAATGTCTGCCCGCGTTCTCCAACTCGATCCTG
>JAICJP010000458.1 GCA_025928375.1 Candidatus Sulfotelmatobacter sp. | reverse complement strand
GTGAGAGCGACGAAGCGATTGGTCAATCCGTAAGAGACGAATGCGCCGGTCCCGGGAATGGGTGCGCCGTTGGAGTAGGTTTCGTGGGTGTAGTTCACGCCGCCCAGGAAATCAAGGGTCGTATTGTCATTCTTGATGGCGTGAAAACCGAGTCCACCGGTGTACACCTGGCGCAGGTCAAGATATTGCAAGGCGTTGCTCATGAAATCTCCCGCGCCGAAGACGAAGAGCTTGGGCATCAGGTCGTGGTCGTAACGAATTCCGGCCGTTGTTAAGTTCGCCACAATACCGGGGTTGGCGAGATCGTTCCGGGTATAGATGGAGCTCTCATAAATTGTGATTTTGTCGTGCTCGGCGGGATGGACCGCGTTGAAGGCGACGGCGAGGTTTTCTGTCTGGCTATTACCACGCGCCGCCGAAAAGCCTATGTTTGTGCCTCCCTGCCAGCCGTGCATGAGGCCGGGATGCAGGGATTTGTCGTAGGCGGCCTGTTCGGCATCGTTGCGGATCAGGGTCACATCGCTGGTGGAACCTTCGACCGTGCCCTCGGATTTCGTGGCAATGGCAAGCTTTCCATCGGTGGTTGTGACCGGGCCTACGGCAGTTTTGCCGTCTTTCAGGGTGACATGGAGTTCCGCATCGGTCTTGATGTCCTGGATGGCGTCCATTTTCAGGGTGACATCGTCGGCAGCATCGGTATGCAGCACCAGCGTTTTGCCATCGGATTTGACGACGGTCCCCGTGAGGCGATCGCCATTTTTCAACGTGACCTGGTCAGCAAAGAGAAAGGAAGAAAACGCCGTGAGGGAAGTAACAAGGAGAAGTTCAATGTGGCGCAACACGGCTGCCTCCGCTTGCAGAAGAAGTTAGTAACAACTTCGGAGCCCAGAGTTGCTATGAACGTAGAAAGAGAGATGGAGGGACGGGCAGGTGCCGCCCACACGAACCTTGAACGAGGACGTGGACTAGCTCTTGGTCTCGGTCTTCTTAGTCTGGTCGGTGGAAGCCTGTGCCGGGGGATTGTCCTTCATCCCGTCTTTCAGCGCGCGGATCCCCTCTCCCAGACCTTTGCCGAGCTCAGGCAGCTTTTTGGGACCGAACACCAGCAGCGCGACAGCGAAAATTACCAGCAGGTGCATCGGTTGAAATAGACCTTCAAACATCGGAGCCTCCGAGGGATATAAGCAAGTTAGATCATACGCTATTCTAAGGTCATGGGGGAAGAACCACCCCATCCAGATCGCCAACCCTACTATCTCCTCCATCCTGACCGGAGGCGCAGAAGGGGCGCGGTGAACCCCGGTACGGCAACCTGTGATCGAAATCACACAGCCCATGTGAAGAAGCCCACGTAAGGGACAGCCCCTCATCTGCCCAGGTTCTGCTCAAGCCCGGCCCCTGCGGCGGTCCAGCCCTTGCCTCAGGTTACCTCCGTGACCTTACCTCTGAGTTCGTTCCCGGGCTATGTTTCTGCAGGGCTTTTCGCGGGCATTGTCCTCGGAAACCTCAGGTTCGCAAGGCATTCCACGTATCGGGGAATCCGGTGAGAGTCAAAGCTTCATTCTTAGCATCTTTTTCTCTGTCTCTTTTGGTTCTGGCGGGGCCTACATTTTCCCAGGGCGCCCCAATTCAGCCGCTGACCACGACTGAACTGGTTGCCTGGCTTACCGCAGGGGTTTCCGGTACGCGTCTGGCCCGCATGGTCGGAGAGCGTGGCTTAGCGACCCTGCCCACCAACCGCGAACTTCGCCAAGTCGAGTCAGCGCGGGCCGGCAAGGAGCTGATGCGAGTTCTGAGCTCCGGGAACGTTCAGTCGGCGCAGATTGGGCCGGGTATTCCGGCTGGGCTGGTGAGGGCCAACGCTGCGGCGCGCGCCCAGAAATTCCATGACGCCGAAACTGAACTTCGCGCGGTGGTTGCCGCGAATCCAAACAACTCCGCCTTGCATTTTGCCTTGGGAACCATGCTCCGCCAACAGGAGCAATACGACGATGCCTACGATGAGCTCGTCGCCGCTCTCAAGCTGATGCCCGATCTCGCTGAAAACCATAGCGCGCTTTCATATCTTTTCTATCGCCTGGACGACGGGCCCAACGCGATTGCCGAAGCTCGTACGGCGCTGAGCATCGATCCCAAGAATTCCGAGGCGTACCAATTCCTTGGGTTGAGCCACTACTCGCTGGGACAGTATCTGGCCGCCATCCACGCATATACCGAATCGCTCCAGCGCGATCCGGACAATCCCGATACCTACTACGACTTGGGTATCGCGCTGCACGCGGCGGGAAATCTTCCGGCTGCGATCACCGCCTACCAGCGCGCCATTCAACTCCGGCCTGCCTTCTGGGAAGCGCACTCCAATCTTGGCCTGATCCGCCACGAGCAAGGCGATCTGGCTCTCGCAGTCGAGGAATACCGGGTAGCGAAAAAACTCGCTCCTGGCGAGGCATCCGTCCGCAACAATCTTGGAAATACCTACTGCGATGAGGGCAACTTCGACGCGGCCATCGCGGAGCTGAAAGAACTCTATCGCGAGCATCCCGAGTGGCAACAGGGTCACTCCTGCATGGCGAGCGCCTACATGGCGAAAAACAATTACGACGCCGCTGTGGAGCAGCTCAAGATTGCGGTGCATCAGAATCCCGGCGGAGCCAATGAGCACAGAGTTCTGGGTCAGGTCCTCATGCTCGACAACAAGCCCGAGGAGGCGCTGCACGAGCTGGAAATTGCGGTTTCGCTGAATCCTGACTCCGACGTCGCCCATCACCTGCTCGGTACGGTCTTATTCGAACAACAGGATCTCAAGGGAGCAGAGAAAGAATTTCGCGAAGCCCTGCGCGTGAATGCTTCCGCCGACAATCACTTTTCGCTGGCTGCCTGCCTGATGAGCATGGATCGCTACCAGGAGGCGCTCTCCGAAATCGAGACCGCGACCCGGCTCGATCCCGATCGCCAGCTGTATCGCGCTCGTCGTGAAGAACTGCTCAAACTGATGCAGACCAACTCGCGGTAACTCGCGACTGCT
>JAICJP010000182.1 GCA_025928375.1 Candidatus Sulfotelmatobacter sp. | reverse complement strand
ATTCCCGGAGGAGCAGGATCGGACGATTTGTAATTTGACGGAACGACCGGCTTCTTGTCGGTCATATTGCGCACCGCAACTGCGTTGATCTGAATTGGTGATTCCGTCAGGCGCGCCACTCCCAGCACGGCGCGCGCGGGAGGAGTCTTTCCGAAGTATTCGGCAAAGACTTTATTGATCTCGTCGTAGTTGGAAATATTGTCGAGATAAACCTGGATGTAGACAACGTGATCGATGCTCAATCCCGCGGCCTCGACAACCGACTTTACGTTGTCGAACGCTTGTTTTACTTGCGCAGCAAAGCCGTCGGGCGAACTGCCATCGGGGCGGCGCGGACCCTGCCCGCTGATATAGACGTAGTCTCCGGCATCCACCCCGGGCGAATAGAACCTGTTCGGGGATGCGCTCTGGGGAGCGACCGCACGGACCTGATTCTGCGCGAAGGCAGCGCACGACAGCAGCATCGCGACGACAAAGGTCCGCATGAGGCCGCTGGCATCTATGGTTCGCAAGAGACTCTCTCGTTTCAGGCGGCCTTCTTCTGGGCTGCGCCCAGTACGGCGCGCAATCGTTGGCCCACGATGATTTCCTCTCCCGGCTTGATGGTCATCGAGACCAGTTCAATATGGTCAGGAGCCTTGCGCTCCTTGCGAGTGGGATTGGGATTGCCCTCGCGTACGGCGGTAACCAGGCTGGGATTATCGGCGCCGAGAACTTCGATCACCGGATTGCTCGAGCGCAGGTCCTGCACACAGTCATTGATGTTGTAATGCCAGCCCTCCTGATCCCACGAGACCTTCAGGGTGGGATAGCGGTTGCCATCGTCAGGAACGTAAGTATCCGTCTTTACCCCGGGCACGGTATCGACCAGCTTGCGAATGCGGTTGATACGCTCGTTCCATTCCGCATAGATCTTCTTCTCGTCCATCTTCAACCAGATTTCGAGTGCGGTGAGGCAGCCAATGATCTCTTCTTTGCCCACCTTCATAGGGCGGCAAACAGCGCCTTCGCGCGGGCTGGAATTCATCAACGCCGCCTCAATCAAATCTTTGCGCCCCAGAAGCAGGCCACTGCATTGCGGGCCGGACAGGCCCTTGCCGCCGGAGAAGCAATACATATCGATACCCATGCGGGCGTAGAGCTTGGCATTATCGGCGGGCGGGATTCCGGCTGCGTCGTCCAGCAGCATGGGTATTTTGTGGTCCTTGGCGATGGCCAATTCTTTTTGCAGTTTGTCGCCCAGGTCGGTGGTGTAAATCATTGCGGTGTTTTCGCTGAGGGCATTAGCCAGTTCTTCGGGTGAGTACACCAGAACCAGCTTGGCTCCGGCCAGGCGGATGGCGCTGTCGAATGCGCTACGACCGCCGACCATCACCACTTCATGTTTCAGCCCTGTGGTGTCTGGAAGCTGCCAGATTTTCTTGTCGTCGGTGCCCGCCATGCATCCTGCGGTGGCGGCGGACATGGCGCCGGCCGAACCGGAGGTGACGATTCCCGATTCCGCGCCCGTCAGTTCTGACAAGCGTCGGCCGACGGCGCGCTGCAGATCGATGACATTGACAAAATGCTGGGCCGCGTCCAGCTGCGCCTGCCGGACTTCGGGAAATTCCAGCGAGCCGCTCAGGTATGTCCACGTGCCACGACAATTGATCACGGTCTTCACGCCGAGACGCGTGTACACGTTCTGGCGCGGATCCCGGCCCACGGCGGAGGCCGCTTGCGCATACAGGTCACGGGCAGCAATCTGAGTGAGCAGGGGTGTAGCGGCGAGCAACTTCACAAACGATCTCCGGCTAGCGTTCCGGACGGGCATCATTCCTCCTGTGGGAAACTTTCTCTGTTGCACGTTTGACTGAGTCAATCGCGGCTCGATTGCTTCAATCTTCCTCTTGGTTCAATGGAATCAGCGATCGTACCGCGAGAATGTGAGCCTTCGCGCCGGGCTTGTTCTGGTTGTAGAACCCAACAGTGCAGTTCGAACGAAAGTAGTAAGCATCTCCCGGCTTCGCGGGATGCCGGCCTTCCACTCCGTCCATGCCCCCGCCTGCTACCATTTCGCCTTCTCCGTCAATCACCAGATAAATCTCCTCGGCGGTTTCGTGGTGATGGGGAAAGTTCGTGCCGCCGGGGGCGAAGTCCATCCAGAAGAGGCTGGTGACAACGTACGCGTCGTCAATGGCATCGCGCGTCGCACCCCGCGGGCCGACCAGCAGTTTGTACAACACCGAATCCGGGTGGCCGGAGACGGTCTCTTCCTTCAGATCGTCCATATTGATGACGCGGGCATGCGGCGGCGCAGGATTGATCACCTTCTTGGCGGGGATTTTGAAATCCATGATCAAAACGCGCAAAGGCTTGCTGGAGTTATTCGCCAGCCCATGCTTCACGCCCGGAGCAAGGTAGGCGAAATCCCTGGCACGCAGGGGATGCGTTTCGTCGACATACGCCAAGGTGCCAGCGCCCTCGAGAACAAAATCGAGTTCCTCTTCACGATCGCGGACGACAGTCTGGCAGCTACCACCGGCGTCGATGGACACTTCTGCAAAACGAGAAACACTTCTCAAAATTCGACTGTCGGGGTCGCCCGTCCCGAAAATTGGTTTGTAATGGCAGGTGGGAGAGGATAAATCGGTTTGGACTTCCTTCACCTCAGGCACGGAGCGGCGCAGCCAGGTGGGGTCCACTTTGCGATCCTGAGCGGTGACATTGGCCGAAAGCAGCAACAGCAACGGGAAAATCCAGAGCCTGTCTAACAAGAGGAATGTACCCACAGTTTTTTGCCGGTGAGACGGTATACCACAGAATGTTCTTGACGCCAATCGAAATCTTTCGTTTTATTAGGATTCATTTCGTTTAGAGTTGGGCATCATCGAGCGCAATTTTTGTGCGTGTTACCCTCATCGCGCGACGCGAGGGCGGGAGAGCAATGTCGAGACTTGGTTCCGGGCTTTGGAATGAATTGGGGAAGCTGTGTTCAGGATTCGTTATTCTCAGCGTGGCCACGGGCTTGGGCTGCCCGCCAGCATGGAGTCAGGCGAACACGGGCAAGAGCAGTTCCTGCCGTGTGGAGGCTGTCGACTACAAAGGATGGAAGGCGCAGCAAGTCTCCAACCGCTGGGTGCAACTGGTAGTAGTCCCGCAAAATGGCGGGCGGGTCATGCAGGTCACGTTTGGCGGGCACGCTTATCTATTTGTGAATCCTAAATTGGCCGGCAAGTACTTCCCTCCAAGTTCCAACGAGTGGTTCAACTACGGTGGGGACAAAATCTGGCTCCTGCCCGAAGGTGCCGAGGACGAGCAACATTGGCGAGGTAATTCCGATGTGCTGGATGATGGGCCATTCACATTTCGCAAAGTTTTGCAAGGAGAGCATTGCGAAATCGAGCTGACTGGCCCGTCCGATCCGCAGACTGGCGTTCAATTTATTCGGACTATTCGCCTGGAACCGGACTCCCCGCGCATTGCGTTTCACGTGGTGATGAAGAACATGACTGGGCACCGGCTGGAATGGTCGATGCAGTCCGTGTCGCAATACGATACTTCAGGGGCCGGGGGCCAGGGATCAGGGCAGATGAATCCCGATTTCTGGACATTTACGCCCGCGAACCGGGACAGCAGCTACTTGAATCGCTATCACGTCCGCTTCGGTGCCGCGCAGAATCCGGCGGTGTCGGTGCGAGATGACGATCTTTTTAGTGTTCACTATGCTCACATGGCTGCCGAACTGTGGCTCGACTCGACCGAGGGTTGGCTGGCGGTCGTTGATGGCACGAGCAAGTACGCCATGGTCGAGCGATTTGAATATGACACGAGCAGGCCGTATCCCGGAAAGGCTTCCGTTATCTTCTGGACCAACGGTCCTGAAGTTCGTCTGAATAGTGATGGAGTTCCTTCTTTAAGCGCCGATCCCGATGCCAGCCCTTACTATCTCGAAGCGGAACTCAACAGCCCCATGTGCCGTTTGCGTCCCGGCGAGAGTTGCAACTTCGAGACGGAGTGGTTCCCTACTCGATCGGGAAACGAATTCCATGGAGTAACCGATGCCGGAATCGTCGTGAGCCCCCTGCGAGCGACGGGTTTGGAAAATGGCCACGTCATGCTGTCCGGCGCATTTGGAGTTTTTTATTCCGGGCGACTGATGGCCCACTTTTACGATGACCACGGACGCCCGGTGAGTGTGATGCAAGTTGCCGAGGTGACTCCGACGGAGGCGGTATCGCTACAGAGCGAGATCACTCCGCCGGAAAAATCCGCACGGGTTTCCCTGCACCTTGTTGACGAAGCAGGAATCGACCGCGGAGCGCTTCAGGAAGTACCAGTGACCCAGGACAAACATTGAGATGAAATGTCATGCTGCTGCAATCTTTGTTCTCTTTCTCGCGAGTTTCACCGCGGCGCAACAGCCGTCCTCAGCGCAACCGGGGCTTCATGTAAGTGCAGAAGATTTGCTGGCGCGACCCGTCGGCGAGAACTGGACTTCTTATAACGGAGACTACAGCGGACGGCGCTACAGCGGGCTGAAGGAAATCAACAAATCCAATGTCTCGCAACTGCGCGCCGCATGGGTCTTCCACCCGGGCAATTCTCAGCGCCTGGAAGCGACTCCGGTCGTAGTGCGCGGCGTAATGTACGTGACTTCCGCCAACGATGTGTTCGCTTTAGATGCCCGCACCGGACGCAGTCTCTGGCACTACTCTCGGCCCATCAGTTCGGGATTGCTCGACGATGCCGCTGCTCACAAAAGTCGGGGCGTGGCTGTGTGGGACAACTTTGTCTATTCCCAAACCGACGATGCGCATCTGCTCTGCCTGGACGCACGCTCGGGAAATTTACTCTGGGACGTGCAGATCGCCGACAAAGTGAAGCAATACGGCGGAACCAGCGCGCCTCTGGTGGTTAAGGATGAGGTAGTCGTCGGTACGTCCGGCGGCGATTCGGGGGTGCGCGGATTTCTCGCCGCCTACGATGCCAGGACGGGCCAGTTCAGATGGCGTTTATGGACCATTCCTGCGCCGGGGGAGTTTGGCTCCGACAGCTGGCCGGGAGACTTGTACCTGCACGGCGGCGCCACGACCTGGATGCCCGGCACCTACGATCCAGAACTCGACACCTTGTACTGGACGACTAGTAACGCCGCCCCTGACTTCGATGGCACCGTGCGGCCCGGCGACAATCTTTATACGGCATGCGTTCTCGCCATCGATGCCACTACCGGGAAGTTGAAATGGTATTTCCAGTTCACTCCGCACGACGTCTATGACTACGACGCTAATGAGACACCCGTGCTGGTGGACGTCGAAGAAAATGGAAGCACACGTCACTTGCTCCTGCAGGCCAACCGCAACGGATTTTTCTATGTTCTGGACCGGAGCACTGGCAAGTTCCTGCGGGCGACGCCCTTTCTTGAAAAAATTACCTGGGCCAACGGAATCGATGCTTCCGGGCGTCCCCTGCTGTCCGGGAAAGTTCCGACCAACGAAGGCACGACAATCTGCCCCGGCATCGTTGGCGCTACCAACTGGTTTTCTCCCTCGTACAATCCCGACACGGGCCTTTTTTATGTGATGGCGCTGGAGAATTGCGATCTCTACTTCTCCAAAACGAAGGCGTTCACCCAGGGTGAGACTTTCTACAGTACGGGCACAAAGCGTTCCCCGGACGGACATTCCCAGAAAATTCTGTTGGCACTCTCTCCGGTAGATGGGAAGAAGGTTTGGCAATATCCTCAGGTGGGCCGCGGAAACTCGTGGGGCGGGACGTTAACCACCGCGGGCAGCCTCGTGTTTTTTTGCGATGACGCCAACTCCCTGGAAGCGGTGGACGCCGAGAACGGACATCCTCTTTGGTACTTCAATACCGGGCAATCGTTCGTCGCGTCGCCTATGACGTATGCGGTGGATGGAGCTCAGTATGTCGCGATCTCCGCGGGCAGCGATGTCTTTACCTTTACGCTGCCACACTGATTCGGCACAGCACCAGGCTCTTCAAAAGCTTTAAAAGCTTTTTTCCATGTGCAGGAGGGCCTTCTTGCGTTCGAGTCCCCAACGATAGCCGCCCATGGTACCGTCCTCGCGCACGACGCGGTGACATGGTATTTCAACTGCCACGGGATTGGTGGCGCAGGCGCGAGCTACCGCGCGGCAGGCGCTTGGACGCCCGATCGCTTGCGCGACTTCGCGGTAGGATTTGGTCTGCCCGAAGGGGATCGATTGCAGATACGTCCACACTTGGCGCTGGAAGGCTGTGGCGCGGATGTCCAGGGGCAGCGAGGCATCCAGATTCTTACCCGCCATGTGCTTCAGCAAGGCGCCGGCCCAGGAGTGCAGACCACCTTCATCTTGTTTGCGGAGGGCGAAGGGGAATTCCCGCCTCAAACCTTCGAGCAACTCGCCGTCGGAGCGGCCGAACTGGATCGAGCAAACGCCTTTGTCGGTGGCCGCGATCAGCATCCGGCCTAGCGGAGAATCGGCGCACGCGTAGCGAATGGTGGCGGCAATGGCACCGCGCCGATACTTATCCGGAGTCATGCCCAACTGCGATGCGGTGCGCTCGTAGAGACGGCTGCTGGAGCCGTATCCGGCGTCGTACATCGCGCGCGTGACCGAGTCTCCAGCCTGCAGGTTACGCTTCAGCGTTTTGAGGCGAGAGGAGTCTGCGTACTCGCGGGGCGTTATACCCAGCACGGCTTTGAATTTGCGCTGGAGATGAAACGGGCTCTGTTTGAACTCCTTACTCAGACGGTCCAGAGTGACGGGTTCGTCCAGATGCTGCTCGATATAGCGGCAAATGGCGCGCACCATTTTGAGTTCTGGGCTGCCGCTGAACGAACGCGGACGGCAACGCAGGCAGGCGCGATATCCGGCGCGCTCGGCGGCCTCGGGAATGGGAAAGAACCGCACATTCTCGCGCCGGGGGCGTCGGGCTGCGCAGGAGGGGCGGCAATAGACTCCGGTGGAGGCGACGGCAAAGACGAATTGGCCGTCGCGGGCGGCGTCGCGGGCGAGGACGGCTTGCCAGCGGGCATCTTCTTCGTCGTGCGCGGGGGTTGGGAGCGGCATCGTCTGTATTTCCTCTGCGAGTATGGCATTGGTTGTCATAACAAAGAAAGGGTACCGGGGCCGGGAAAAAGGCGATATCCGAATCTTGCGCGCAAAGCAACATATGTGCCGATGGCGCACGTGATTGCGTGGATGCTTCGGAAAAGGTTACAGTTTCGGGCGGGTGGATTCTCAATCACGGGGGCAATCACGATGAGACGATATCGTTACATCACATTGGCATTCATCACGCTCGCCCTGGCTGGCGCGGCGCTCTCGCAGGAAGGATCAAAGCATGTGCTTGGCAGTGATGAATTGAAGAAGACAGTGCCCTCGGAATATTTCTTCCGCGGACAGAAGGCTCCGGTGCAATTGCGCAATGCCGTCGGATTCAAAGGGCCAGAGGGGAAGATGGTGCTGGCTGCTTTGGTGGACGCCTCCGGGTACTCCACTGCAATTCAGCAGAAGTATCAAGGAATGCTCATCACCGAGATCAAGCTGAACATTGGGGGAACAACACTCCCGCCGGGACAGTATGGATTCGGATTCACCTCCGATGGAAAGTTCATGGTCATGGATGTGGGGAATGATGACGTGCTTAGCACTTCGTCGCAGACGGATTCGGCGCTCCAGCATGCGGTGCCTTTGAAACTCGTCGAAGATGGCGCCGGATACAAACTTTATGCGGGGAAGAAGTGGGTGGGGATCAAGCCGGAGTAGCGTTTAACACCACAGAGATCACAGGGTTTTACAGAGTGGGCCTGCGTGGAACTCTGCGAACTCGGTAGTGAGTCTTTGAAAACTCAGTGGCTCAAGGGCTGGAACGGGCCCAGAACTGCGGTGATTCCGGCGCGCTTGCGTAGTTCGTTGAGCAAGGCGCTGGCCGCGTTCTGATAGGTCTGGCCGGGGTCGGAGGGATCGGCCCAAACGGCGTCGTAAACGATTTGTGCTGCTTCTTTGAGGTCGATGTGCAGCGCGGCCTCGAGGACATCCACGCGCTCCTGCAGGCGCTCATAGCAACTGGCGCAAACGTCGGCAGGGGCTTGCTCTCCGGGATGGTGCTCGCCCAATTTGCAGATAGATTCGGGGGCGTCCATGACTCCGGCATGCGCCTCCATAAGATGCGATTTGAACTGCCGCAAGAACTCTTCGCGTTCCTGCTCAAGCATGGCGGCATCCGGAAGCTGTTCTGCTTCGGCTTGCACCGGTTTCGGGTGGATTTTGGGAACCGTTGCCGAAACGCGCTCCGTGTGGTGGCAGGTCGGACAGTAGTCGAGATCGGCGGGATAGTACAGGTGGCACTTGGCGCAGGGCAGCCCGTATCCCGAGGACTTGTGCGCAGGTTCGTCTTTGCGGCGCGCTGCGTCGCTGGTTAGCGCGGGTTGCACTGCCGCTGCGCTTCCTGTTTGGGCTCCTGAAACGTTCGCCATAATAAGTCCCCTGTTCTAGAGTGCTGCGATCCGAATCTAACGGCGGCGTGCCGCGGTTACCATGTTCCATCAGTACAACGGCACGGCTGTCCAGCCGGTCGAGCAGTCGCGAGTTACCGCGAGTTGGTCTGCATCAGTTTGAGCAGTTCTTCACGACGAGCGCGATACAGCTGGCGATCGGGATCGAGCCGGGTCGCGGTCTCGATTTCGGAGAGCGCCTCCTGGTAGCGATCCATGCTCAT